>NZ_JANZMJ010000015.1:0-139792 GCF_025175645.1 Peribacillus aracenensis | reverse complement strand
TTTTATGTCCCTCTGTTCCTTCAAGATATCTCTGTACCGCTTGTATTTTTTGTTGTGCTGTAAATTTGGCCATAAAGAAACTGCACCTCCAATTGATAGATGTGTCTAACAATTGGGGTGCAGTTCAACCATCCGGATGCTTTTTTTGCCTTAGTTTTTTAGTACCATATGGTCACAGCTTTATTATATGCATCACTATTAGGGATTGCATGTATCCCTTGGGCCTGTGCTTTGCGCGGGTCCAAACCATATACCATTGGTGTATAGCATGAGGTCTGCCCTTTGTTCACGACACCATTGCCTCCGGAACTGGCGCATGTAAAGGCTTTACCATCAGTGCTTCGGACGATCCTGGCATCCGATTCATGGTTGTATACGGCGGGACGTGTCACGGTCACTTTTGCCCAGGCGGTTTTACAGACAGTGCTGAATTTCAATTCTACGTACGAATTGGAATCGATCCATTTTTTATCCTTCGTTACCGCCGAACTTGCACAACTATTATAGAATGGACTTTTCCCATCATAAGAATGCGTTTCGGCCAGAGCCTGATTTTTTCCAAATCCAAAATCGACAAGAAACATCGACAAGGTCATCACCATGGATAAACCTATCATTTTCAGCTTATTATTCAAGTCATTCATCCTTTCTTTGCATAAAAGTAGATGAAGGATTTTGCTTTATGATTAATACCAGCCAGTTTCGCCTGCCGTATATGGCCAGTATGCAACCGCTTGAGCTTTTCGCGGATCTAAATCATATACCATTGGTGTATAGCACGACGTTTGACCTTTATTTATTTCACCATTTCCTCCAGGAGATGCACAGCTAAATTGTTTATTATCAGTATTTCGGACAACCAATGCCGTCGCCTCCCCATCTGCTTTAGCCGGTCTGCTTAGAGTGAGCTTTGCCCAAGCTGTTTTGCAAGTTGTACTGAATTTCAACTCCAAATTGGCAGAAGCACCGTTTAAATTAATTTTCACATTCTTCTTCGTTACTGCACTGTCCGCACAATTGTTATAGTAAGGACTTTTTCCATCATAGGTGTGTGTTTCTGCTGATGCTTTGCTTGCAAAAAAATCAAGGGAGCCAAAAAGGACTAAAGAAGCTACAAAAAATGAAATACATAAAACCATTTTCTTCATTATTTCACTCATCCCCTTAACAAAATTTGTACACTGTCCATCTTACAATTTTTCCATATTCTTACAAGTGATAAATTCCCTAGTTCATGAAAAACTGCATCCCCGCCTTTAACTGGCAGCCGCCATCACTATTACAGTCTGGTATGCCTCGCTTCATCAACCCAATCACCACAGGACAAAGTCATTATGCCTATGAGCCATTCAGGACAAATACGGGAACATATGAATGTCGCGTTGAGACAAAACGAGCCAATAGACTGACGATAACTGGGAAAGACACAGGTCGATGTACTTAATGTTTTTCCGAAAAAAGAAAAGCCCCGACAAAACTCGAATCGTTTTGCCGGGGCTTCATTTTCATTTAGTGAGGTTTTCCCTGATCAATCTAATGATGCTTTCATAATAGGAAAGATCATGCGGAACGAACTGATCCCGTCCGACAAAGCGATCGATCATCATCCTACGGCCCTCCTGATTCATTTCAAACCCCTAAATATTCACTTGGTCCTCCGCTCCGGTCCAAAGCTTTTCGAAGTCATTCAGCACAACCTTCACCATTCCGGAAATAGGGTGAAATCGATGTGCACTTTCATATAGAAGGACGTTTGTCAGTACTTTGTCGATGAAATTTTCTTTCGTTTGATGGTATTCAATGATCCCTAATCGGATAATCTTTTTTCATCGCACCACGATGCTGAAGATATAGGTAATCCACGCACGCTTCCGAACTTGCGAACCAGCAGGCCAATGCCCCAATCTATGTACTTCCTCACGTAAGCTACGCCTGTTTGAATGCGAATTGAATCGAAAGCTTTCAGCAACTCCGTTTCCATGGAGCTT
Source organism: Peribacillus aracenensis (assembly GCF_025175645.1). Taxonomy (NCBI): domain Bacteria; kingdom Bacillati; phylum Bacillota; class Bacilli; order Caryophanales; family Bacillaceae; genus Peribacillus; species Peribacillus aracenensis. The sequence goes on along the minus strand of NZ_JANZMJ010000015.1, from coordinate 137,804 downwards.
CACTCCCATTGCTTCACCCTTTTTCTTTTCTCCAATTTTTCGGGTTTAAATAACCTTTATATTTAGCAGCCACTTCTTTCCCGACCAAAAGCGCGCCTGCCCAAAACATGACTTCCGCAAAGACGATCGCACCTGTTATGACCCCTGCTTTAGCCGCAGTCGAAAATGGCGTAAAAGGAGCTATGACAGGAATGATCCAAGTGAGAAGGGAAATGATCAGCAATCCCATCCCTACTTTGTAAAACCTCGATTTCTTTACTTCCTTACCTTCTTTATCCAATTAAATAACCTCCGTCATGATGATTCATTTATTACCCCGCCAGACATTCCACTTTCAAATAGTAATAGATTCTTTTTTTATACGTTCGAATGTTCATTTCGTTTCATAAATATGAGAAATAAATAAATTCCATTTGCGGAAAACTAATGAAGGTATTTGATGAGAGGTCATGGGATCTATTAATGAATTGACTTTACTATTCTTAATGGATTTAATAATCTTATACAAGCTATTCTTATAACTCTTGCATGCAGGAAAGGAAAATCCAATGTACATTGAATTCATTGCCACAACGATAGAAGATGCCATTATAATCGAAGAATCGGGCGCAGACCGTATCGAGCTTGTCAGTTCTTTGGCCGAAGGGGGATTAACTCCAAGCCACGCCCTGATAGAAGCTGTCGTCCATTCAGTAAAGATACCAGTCAACGTGATGGTGAGGCCCCATAGCCAGACGTTTTGTTATACGCAAAAAGATTTGGAAATCATGAAAAAAGATATCCAAATCATTCGTTCACTTGGAGCGAACGGGGTCGTTTTGGGTGCATTAAATGAAAAAAACGAAATCAATCGACCTTACCTCGAAGAATTATTGACGGTATGTGAAGGTTTGGAGATTACATTCCACCGAGCCATAGATGAAACAAACGACCCGGTCATTTCAGCTGAAACACTGGCACAATATCGAGAAATCACAACGATATTGACGTCAGGCGGGCATGGGGATTTCCCCAGCCGCATGAAAACGATTCAACAAATGAAAAGAGTCTGCGGCGACATAGCGATACTGGTTGGAAGCGGCTTAAATAAGGATAATATCCTTGCCATCCATTCCGAACTGCATACCGGTCACTATCATTTCGGTACGGCTATTCGAAAAAACAACAGTATCATTGAAGGAGTTACATTAGAAAAAGCTAAGGAAATCGTAAACATGCTAAAGAAATAATGTCGGAAAGGGACCGCTTCTTTGGTCCCTTTTATGATGCAGATCTCTTTTTATAATAAGACCGAGTCCCAAAACCAAATAAATAGTGCCGTCAAAAGCAAGCACCGAACTATAAATGAATACAGCCAGCAAAGAGAATAACATAACTTCTTTGTTCCAATCGTTATAAGAAAAAGCTCCATTAAAAACATTTCTTTACAGTGCGGGCCTGGTTCCAATTACGACAGTGGCGTCCCGTTCAACACACTTTACCACCCGTGGCATCACCCCGTATCCAGCAAAGATTTCCATGGTCTGCATCGCTTGCCGCTCACTGGTCTCGACTAACAAATGGGAGCCCGGTGCCAGCCAAAGTGTTGCCGAAGCTGCCACCCTTCGCTGGACATCAAGCCCGTCCGCCCCGCCGTCTAATGCCACCCTCGCCTCATGCACGCGCGCTTCATGGGGTAGTAGACCGATTCCCTCAGTAGGGACGTATGGTGCGTTTGCGACCAGTACGTCAACACGTCCCCGTAAATTGGATGGAAGCGGTTCATAGAGGTCCCCTTCGTATACCTGACCATTGACTGAAGTGACGTTACGACGCGCGCACCGCACCGCGGCCGGGTCAATGTCGACGGCGTACAATTCGATATCTTCGAGAACATCGCCCACAGCAGAGCCAACCGCGCCCGTACCACAGCACAAGTCCACCACTACTGCTCCTGGCATAGCAAGTGCTGCCGCTTGGCGGACTAAAAACTCGGTCCGTCTGCGGGGTACGAAGACTCCGGGGTCAACTTCTATCCGGATACCGCAGAATTCCGCCCAGCCGATGACGTGTTCAAGGGGCAAACCCGCTATCCGTCTATCCACCATCCCGGCCAATTCGGCCGTTGTCCCTGCCGCGCTGATGAGCAATCGGGCCTCTTCCTCGGCGTAAACACAGCCTGCGGCCCGAAGTTTAGTGACAGTGCTCATATAAATGGCCTTTCCATTAAAAACTGCCACTTTACTTCCATCAACATCATTGATTTCCCCGAGGTTAAAGGCGGCATTCCTAAATTCCATAAGTTCCCTCCTATTTCCCATAAATCTGAATATTAAAAACATTACCACAACTACAGTATACAGCTTCTTAAACTGACCGTCCCTTTAGCTATAAAATAAAAAGGTTGCCGGAGCAACCTTCCATCTAATCTGGGAATTCAATTTTTGTTAGCGTCAGCAAAATGACCCATCGCATCACACATGAATTTTGCTAAACCATCACCGTATTTATCGATATTTTTAGTGAAACGTTGATCATTCACGTACATTTGACCTAATCCCTTGAAAGCATCCAGTGAGTATGTGCCGAAGTTATTGTTCAAACAATCGTACCATTCTTTAATTGCCTCTTGTACCTCCTCCGACTTGGGCGAGTCATTTCGGAATGACGCAAGTTTTATATAGATATCCGATACAATTTTCTGTGCATCTTTCGACATGCCCGCCACTTTAGCCTTCGACTCATCGACAGCTTTATCCCCCCAAAGCTTGCGGGCTTCTTCTTCATATGGATTCTGACTGAAATCAAATCCTTCAAATTTTTCTTTATTCGTCATTTGAATTTCCCCTTTCATATGCTTAATCGATTTTTCGACCGTCTTAATTAATTTATCGAGCTGACTGCGTTTCTCCAGTAACATTTTTTGATGTTGCATTAACGCATCTTGTTTATCAAACGAAGAGCTGCTTATCATTTGTTTTATTTCCTTTAACGGCATGCCAAGTTCCCTGAAGAACAGGATTTGCTGCAACATCTCAAGATTATCATTCGAATATAGGCGATAACCTGATTCGGTTATTTCCTCCGGCGATAATAACCCGATTTCATCATAATAATGCAGTGTCCGCACACTAATGCCAACTAAATCGGCCAGCTTTTTCACTTTCATTGCCACTGCTTCTTACCTCCTTTCGATATCATTTACTTTAAGGTATTACGCAACGTCAGAGTCAAATGGAAAAATGAAAATTTCCCGCCCAATTATAAAAGACGATCCTTCCTAATGAAGAATCGTATGTTAGTAGAATTTTAGGATTAAAGCTAAATCTATGTATAAAATTTTCCCATTACTCGTGAATTAAACAATTTTCATCCATGGGGCGTCTCTGATCTTGGCTTTCCTTCTATCTCCAATGATCGGGAATGCTTAATGTGCGCGGCAATTTTGTCTTTGTATCGCCTTTAGCCGAGTTAATCTGTGCTTGTGTGATGAAGAAACTCCCAGTGAGATCGGCACCGCTTAAATCAGCGTCCCTAAAGTCTGCACCGATAAGATCCGTCACTCTCATGTCAGCTTCTCTGAGGTCGGATGCGATAAGTAAAGCTCCTCTTAAGTTTGTTCCCCTAAGGTCAGCGCCTCTCAACTTTGCACCGATAAGGTCACTTCCCCTACCTATTTTGTTCTGTTTTTTCTGATTTTTATTTTTATTAAATGATGCCTTTGCACGTACGAGTTCACTTGTGCGCAGAAGCAAATCATTAACGATCGCTCTATGAGCTGGTACATTTAGGTCCATGATAGACTTTGGACTTTGCTTAGTGAGATATTCCGTTTCTTCAAAAGCAGCCTGCAAATCTTGATAAAGAGGTTTCGCATCTTCTAAATTCAGTGCTTCATTTAAGTAACAAAGCATTTCATGAAGTTGTTGCATAATAGGAAACACATCGAACATTTCCTTTGCTGACGCTGGGTTGTCTCTCCAATCGTTTCCAGCATATGTGAGTTGAGATACCTTTTGCCCCGCACCGAAGCATTCATATACCGTACAGCCCCTAAAACCTTTTGCTCTGAGATTTTCATGGATGCCGCAACGATAATCCGATTGAAGGTTTGAACATGGTGTACCTCCATCTTTATCAAATGCAAAATCAGCAGATTTTGCATAAGGCAAAGCTACACAGCACAAACCAAAACAATTCTCACAGTCTGCACGTAAATGGTTAAGAATACTATCGTGATTCGTTAATTGATTAAACAATCCTTACACTTCCTTCTATATAAATAAAACCAATCGTTTTTGCTAGTAGATTTTTTTGTTTTCTTCACTAGAATTTAGTTCTTCCCATTCTTCAAGTGAAAGTTTTTCGGTCATATGCTTATATGCATCAGGGACTTTTATCGAACACATGAGTTCGAGGCTATTTCCATCCGGGTCATTGAAATAGACAGAAGCGTTACCCTGGTGCGGGCGCACAAAAGGTTCAATCGACTTCCTTTTTCCAAAAGGGACGACTTCAATTTTCAGGGATTTGAGCCAAGTTAATACATTTTTCATATTATCATAGGATACCCGAAATGCGATATGCCTTAGTGAAGGGTGGTATGGAGTTTGATATTCTTTCCCTTCCCATAATCCGACCCAGCTTTTGTTTTCCTCTATCCAAAAGAAAGCAGTATCTTCATCCCTCCAGGCTAGTTTCAAGCCTATTTTCTTATAAAAATCCATAGAGATGGCCAGGTCCTTGACGGGTAGATGGGCTTCATATAAACCTTCTATCATATTATATTATCCTTTCTCTTTTTAAATAATGAAATCTTTTGCAGCGAAAATATCTCGGGATTATTTCTTCATCTCTTATATCCTTTACAATTTATACGGTCTATTATTATAGAAGAAAATGGATTTAAAGGTTTCTACCATAATGGTAGAATATTAGCTTTTGACCGGAAACAGCACTAAATTCCTCATTAATCGAAATTCGTTCAAAACCGTTTTTCACTAAAACCTTTTGGGAGGCAATGTTGTCGCTTGTCGTTTTGGCTTGTATTTGGGTCACATTCAATTCCGGCGCCAAATTAACCAAAAGCTTTAAAGCTTCATTCGCTATCCCCATTTGCGTAAACGCTTCACCGATTCTGTAACCGACATGAGCCGTACCCTTAATGGGATTTATATCCACAAGGTTAATCCTGCCGACGATTATGCCTGAACCATCCTTAATTAAATAAAAAGAGGAGATGGCATCTTCTTGTTCTTTTAATAATTCCTTGTGCCTGATCTCAAACGTTCCAAAACTATAATAATCATCTCCCCGGCCTGGCACCGTTTGCTCGAAAAACCTTCTATTATTGCATTCAAATGCAAATAACGCTTGTGCATCCTGTTCATTTAGCCTGTGAATGTATATATCCATCATTCCTTCATCCTTTCAAAAAAAGCCATGCATACACGACCTAATATATCATTCAAGAAAACCAAGGGATTATCCTTCATCTTAAATATATATCGAATATTTTTTCATTCAACAGTCTATAGCAGCAATCAAGTGTTTTAGTTAAAGAATCTATTTTTAATCGTTCGATTTTGCCAACAAGCCGTTTATATGGACAACACTGTCGCATACTGACAATAAAAATTTAAAATAGTTGAGAATAAATCTTTTTACTTACGTTGTATTAAGTGTAAAAGTTTTTACAAAAAAACAAGGGGAATCATGTCATGAAGTCTACTGATATAAATTTTATCGAGCGGTTGCAACGCCAAGAAGAAGACGCATTGGAATTTATAGTGGATACCTATTTACCACTAATCAAGGGGGTCACCTATAAGGTTCTCTCACCTCTTGGGAACGACGGTGTCATGGAAGAATGCATTAATGATATTTTTCTTTCTATCTGGCACAATTCAAAAAAGTTCCATGGGGATACAACAGATTTCAGAAAATGGATCTGTGCGATCGCTAAGTTTAAGGCGATTGATTATTACCGAAAAGCCCTGAAGAAAATGGAGCTTACATCAGGTTACACAGAAGCAGATCCAGAAAAATCCGCTGAAGACGAACTGATTATACTGGAAGACAGAAAGGAACTACTTCAGTTAATTGACCTTTTAGAACCTGTAGATCGGGATATTTTTATCATGAAGTACTTTCTTGGTTTAAAAAATGAGGATATATCGATAAAACTCGGGTTGACCAAAGCATCAATTGATAATCGAATTTATAGGGGAAAAAAGAAGCTAAATCAAAAAGCTATGAATCTTAAGTTAGGAGGAAGTGTCGTATGAAGGATATTTATGAATTATTAAATGATATAGACATAGACGAAACTGAATTTAAGGAAATGGAAGTCACCGAACTAGAAAAAGCTAAAGTCAAAAGAACCCTAAAAAAATCAATACGCAAGAAGAAAAAAATGAAACGTTGGCAAAAGAATGTTCTGGCTGCTTCCATTATATTCGGGTTATCCACCGCAACGATTGGATTCTCGTTTACCGCTTCTGCTAAAAGCATTCCTTTGATAGGAGATATTTTCAGCTATTTTAGTAATGAAAACTCAGGTCTCCCCGATGATATCAAGAATAATGGAAAGGGCCTTTATAGTGATTATAAGGCCTACTCTAACAAAATTGGCTTTACCGAAGAAAGCAATGGCCTTACTTTCACGATAAATGACGCCATTTATGACGGAAAAACAGTAACCATCACTTATACTATTGAAAGCGAAGAAGATTTGGGTGACGGATCATTCTTCATTCCCAGCCCGAATATAAAGGAAATGAAAGCCCAAGGGGGATCGGATGGAATTTCAAAAGTTGCTGATAAAAAATATGTAGGCTTATTGACGGTTAGTGACTTAGAAAATCTTAAAGAAGATAAGGTAAATATAGATTGGGATATAAACAGCATCAGTATTACCGACATGGATAAAGAGATAAAAGGAAATTGGAACTTCGCTTTCTCTCTAAAGGCAACTGAAAGCAACGAGAAGGTCATCAATAAAAGTGTGAATCAACATGGAGTAAAAGTATCCGTCGAAAAACTATCGATCTCGCCAATGTCCTTTGTGGTTGATTATCATCAAGAAGTGTCCGAATCAATCAAAAACAAGTGGGATGATGCCTATGTGGAGTTGATCATTAAAGATGACCTGGGGAATGTATACGATGGTCAAGAAAACGGAGGAAGCGGTATCGATTCTTATAATTTGAACTTCAGCAAAACATTCGAAAAAATCGATCCGGATGCTACGCAATTGATTGCAACACCCCATATAACATTACGTAATTTCACTTCAGAGAACCACGGAGAAGTAACCATAACGGAAGATGGTGAAGAAAAAGTGTCATCCTTCCCAACAAAACCAGGAATTGCTCCCCAAGAGTTGGTATTGGATGATATCGTGATTGATTTGAAAAAATAACAATTTCACCTACAAGAGGTATACTGAACCCTTGATCCCAGATTGGGAAAGGTTCTTGTATACCTCTTTTTTGTGACTTCTTATTCAGTCCATGAATAAGGATATATACATGAATTAGTTGAAAAGTCAAAAATAAATTATTTTCTTCTGGTAAAAAATCAACGGATGATGTATCATAGTCTTCAGATATTTATTATTCTTATTTGGTTAATCGGAATTAGGAGGAATATATATGATTGGTTATGTGTTTTTAAATCTTGCCATAATGCTCGTTCTTTTAGGCGTTTTATTTTACATGAATAAGAAGCATGTTTCCTTTACAAAAAGGGTCTTTACTGGACTTGGTTTAGGGATTGTATTCGGACTTCTTTTGCAGTATTTCTATGAACCCCAGTCAGAAGCGATCGTTAAATCGGTCGATTGGTTTAACATTGTAGGTTCGGGCTATGTCAAGTTCCTGCAAATGATCGTCATGCCGCTTGTCTTCATTTCGATCTTATCCGCATTCACAAGATTGAAACTGACTAGCAATATTGGAAAGATCAGTGTGCTGATCATCGGAATCCTGCTTGGGACGACGGCGATTGCAGCAGCTGTTGGGATCACCTCGGCAACTGTATTCAATTTGGAAGCCGTTCAAATTGAGCAAGGGGAAGCGGAGTTAAGCCGCGGGGATCAAATCTCGGAAACCTACGGTACGATTCAGGATAAAACGATGCCACAGCAAATCCTTGAATTGATTCCGTCCAATCCGTTCCTTGATTTAACGGGAGCACGTCCGACATCAACCATTTCCGTTGTAATTTTTGCTGCATTCCTTGGGATTGCCTATTTAGGAGTAAAACGCAAGCAGCCTGATCACGCTGAATTTTTTGCTAAAATAGTAGATACATTGCACAGCATCATCATGCGTGTCGTAACATTGATCCTGCGACTAACGCCTTACGGGATCTTGGCGATCATGACGAAGACGGTAGCTACGAGTGATTTGGATGCCATCCTGAAGCTGGGGAAATTCGTGGGAGCCTCTTATGTCGCCCTGATTGTCATGTTCCTCATCCATTTGCTATTGCTGATGCTTGCAGGATTGAACCCAATCGTATATTTAAGAAAAGCTTTCCCGGTATTATCGTTTGCCTTCACTTCAAGAACAAGTGCAGGAGCTCTTCCATTGAACATCCAAACACAGAAACAACTAGGGGTGTCGGAAGGGATTGCCAACTTTGCCGGATCCTTCGGCTTGTCGATCGGTCAAAACGGCTGTGCCGGAATCTATCCGGCCATGTTAGCGGTCATGATCGCTCCAACGGTTGGAATCAACCCGCTGGACCCTTCATTTATAGCCATGTTGATTGCCATCGTGGCCATTAGCTCTTTCGGGGTTGCAGGTGTAGGCGGAGGAGCAACCTTCGCTGCCATCCTGGTATTATCTGCAATGAACTTGCCAATCGCCTTGGCCGGACTGTTGATTTCCGTCGAGCCATTGATCGATATGGGAAGAACGGCCTTGAATGTCAGCGGAAGCATGACTTCCGGTATTCTGACCAGTAAAATAACGGGCGACCTGGATAAGGAACAGTTCAGCGAAGAATCATCTTTGAAAATAGAAGCTGAAATGTAAAATAAAAAAGCACCGGACTTCCTGTCATGGGAAGTCTGGTGCTTTTTTATTTGCCTATACTTTGGAACCTGCTGGCAAAACACTTCAACTGCTTTTGGTTTTCCTAATCGTATATCCACAATAAAGGAGGATACCCAGCATCGTTATTAAACCGCTCAGTATCAAATTAACGTCCCCTTGGTAATGGGTCTGTTTCAATAAAACTTCAGGTGCAAAAAGGAGGATCGGAATGATGACGGAAACCCAGGTTTTGCTCCATAAGGATATGAGGATGAATATTGAAATGGCTAGAATTACAGCAATAATATTATCTGTGTTTTCAAATTCAATAAACGTTGTGCCATAGATCTCACTAAACAAAATTAAACCGGCAAATAACGCAATCGAGATTATGCCTAGTCCATATAGGAGTGCACCTTGCTTTACCTTGGATAATTTATGACTAGCCATATACCTAAAAGATAACATATAACCGAATATTGAAAGGATTCCCGCCAAAGGGTAACCAATGATTTCCCACAATGAAAATTCAATCCCACCATTTATAGCTTTCTCAATAATCCAATAGGAAAATGCCCCGATTAAAATCATCACTATATATTTCAGCCATCCCTTAAAATCAACTGACATTTCATCAGAAAGAAGTTTCATGTACTCTTTTGGACTTCTGCCTATGATATGTTCTACACTTTTTTCATTCCTCTCCGCTTCGAAAAGATGGACCTCTAACTCTTCGATGATACCCTCGATTTCAGCCGTTTTCTTTCCACTTGAAAAAAGGTATAATCTGAGGTCTTCTAAAAAGAGTTGACTTTCCCTGGATAACGCTTTGTTTACATCAAGCACCTTTACATTCCCCCTTTGTTTTTCACTATTTTATTTACATTTGAACTTAGCTTACTCCAGCGGTCAATGAAGACTTCCAGTTCGCTTTCGCCTTTTTCAGATAAAGAGTAATACTTCCGACTGGGTCCTGCTGTTGATTTCTTTAAAGTCGTAATTACTAATTTTTCCTTCTGCATGCGTATTAATAATGGATAAATGGTACCTTCACTTAAAGAATCAAACCCATATCCCCCAAGCTTTTCGGCTAATTCGTACCCGTAAACCTCCCCCTCTTTAATGATCGCTAACAGACAACCTTCCAAAATCCCTTTAAGCATTTGAGTTGATGTCATGGATATTGAATCACCTCCCCTTTATCTTGTATAACAAGGTATTAGTTCAAAAAAAACATTTACTTCATTTTACATTTACACTACCTTGTAATGCAAGTGTTTAATTCCTCATTATCCCTTTAGTGGGATTTATTCTTTTTTTAATGTCCATTTTAATCAATAAGTAAATGCCAGATATTTTCTTGTTTCTTATACCTTCCCTTTAATTCTCCAACACCATCAATTGTAAGCGAATCACTGTTTTCAATGGGGCTTTTCCCTAATATCAGATGTAATTTATTTATATTTTTAATTCCATTACCAACATGGGCAATTACAGGTTGTTGAATAAGAAAATCTTGATTGTTGATTCTTACTTTTAAAAAGCTCTTATGTAAAAGTCTATCTTCTAAGGAGATGATATTCATCGGGTCAAAGGATTCAGCAGTTATTTCCCCTTCAATATATAGATGAATTCCTGCTTGTTGATAAAATTCTTCAAATTCATTTTTTCTCTTTTCTAAAGCAAAATTAACTGCTTCCTCTGTTTCAGTACTTACCTTCACATCAGCTATTGAATCTTCGATATAGTCACCACCGGTATGCTGTTTTAATAGGTCATATAATGTTTCTTCTCTATCAAAAAAACTTTCCATCCAGCCTGGTGAAAGCTCCTCAAGTAACAAACACATAAACAAACCGGAACCATAACAACTTCTTCTAATACTAGAAGTAGATTCAATTTTGTTTACTAGTTGTTGTGCATACTTTTTTAAAACTGAATGGTATTCAAGCGGGCTTTTTTCGGAGTAAGCCCTTAATTCGACATACCACGCAGGTCCCTCAATGGTTTCAATCAACTTTTCATATATTAGGTACTCTTCAATACTGGCTGCTCTTTTTTCCCTTAGGGCAATGAAAGCATCAAGGTATTGTTTCTTCTTCATTATGTTATTTTCCAACAACGCATGATAAAGATTTGTTCTTTCCCGATTTCGCAATTCCACATTTTCTTTTGACAACGGATATGTGATTCCCATCATTTCATCAGGAAACCGTTTTTCATCTTTAATATATTGATAGCCGTGAAATAATTCGTGAACCACTATTGAATACAAATCTTCATAATGCTCATACGAATCCATATTAACAATTGCAGTAGGATATTCTTCATACAAAATAATTGTGTCGCCAGTAAACCGTACATCCCACTTTAAAGTATGATATGTACATTGTGGATCGTTACTGAATTTGGGATGATTGAATAGATAAACATTTCTCTTATTATATAATGCATAAGCAGCAAGTTCAAAACCCGGCCAATAATTTTCCAACTTCGCTTTAACTAAGTCTTCAGTAATTCTATTAAGATAATGAGGCATTCTTTTCCTCCCTCCATTGTTTCAATTCGATTAAAAACATCATACCATATATCATTTACATAAATATCCAAATTTTTAATACACAAAAAGCCACTGTAACATATTAGCTTATGGGAGCCAATATTCTTACAGTGGCTTTTTCCTGTGGTCACTTTTTAATTTGCCTCGCTGCGAAATGATTGGCCTGATAAGCCGATAAGGCTTGGAACATATACTGGACAGCTGCATATACCCCACATGCAAGAAGTATACCTGCGAGTACATCCAATACAGCATGCTGTTTCGTAAATAGCGTGGAGAGGATTATCAGTGTTCCGAATGCAGTGACACTGGCATACTCCCATTTATGCTGTTCTCTCCGCTTATGGGCGACGATCATCATGATGAATGTAGTCAGTACATGAATGCTGGGAAGACAATTGACGGGTTGATCATGACTATAGACGATCCTCATTAAATGGGCAAAGATATCGTTCCCCACTACTTCTGGACGCGGGACTGTCGATTGCCAAAGGCAATATACAAGAAAACAGAGAAGTTTCCCCGATATTAAACTGCCTAATCCTACGAAATAGTGCTTTCGGTCAACAAAACAGTAATAAATCAGCAATCCATAAATATACGGATACCAAAGTAAATAAGGCACGACAAATTCTTTAATAAAGGGAATCTCCCCATCTATTATAGTCGTAACATCGACAGCATGACCTGAAGATTGGTTGATGATTGAATAGATGGAACTAGTGATCACCAAAAGTAATAGATAATATAACGGGTGAAAGGATAGAATGGAATTGTTTTTCATGGCTCGCTCCGGCTTTCAATATATTGGTTTTTTTCCAAAGATTATTATACAACATTTTTCACTAGATTAACTCTTTAATTGCTAAAGTTAATGATTCCCATGAACTAGTAAAATGGATATCTCTTACTTTTGATGTGACCAAGAATACATAACGAAAGCCATGGCATGCTACCATGGCTTGAAACTGAAACTTATATGCGAGAAGGCAAAAGCGATATCCTCGCTTTCTCTAGATTTTGTTATGGCGTTTTTTCCATACAAACGTCAAGGAAATGAAGATGTAGATGCAAAGTGTAATGATCGTAACGATTATGGATGTCGTGAAAATGATTCCGATCAGGATCGTTATTAAAGCGATGATCGCAGCCCAAGTCGTGTACGGGAACCATTTTACCGAATAGGCACTTGTTTTTCCGGACTGTTGTTTACGTGATTTCAAATGGGCGAAAGCAATGATTAACCAGATGAATAATACGGTATATCCCAACGAACCCATTAGGAACTCGAATGTCTTGCTTCCAGCAAATAAGGAAATCAGTACACCGCCATATAAAGCGGAAGTACACATTAAGATTGCGGGAACTGGTACTTTCTTCTTGGATAACCGGGAAAAGATTTTCGGAATGCGACCATCCACGGCTTGTGTATATAGGACGCGGGATGAACCATACAATCCGGAGTTCATCGAGGAAATGATCGCTAATAGAACAACGGCGTTCATAATATGGTCGGCACCAGGAATCCCAATCATTTGAAAGACCATTACAAACGGACTTTCCTGCACCCCGTTTACTTCATTCCAAGGAATTAAGCTAACGATGATGAAAAAAGGAATGATATAGAAGGAAATGATCCTGATTAATGTACTGCGAACGGCTTTTGGTACCACTTTTTCAGGATTTTTCGTTTCAGCTAATGTGACCCCGATGATTTCCGTACCGCCATATGAATAGATGACTACCAGCATCGCCGTGATCAAGCCTGTCGATCCATTCGGAAAGAAACCGCCATGTTCAGTCAAGTTAGAAAAACCGACGGCTGTATGATCACCAAAAGTAACGAGCAGCAACAATAATCCAGCCATGATGAACACAATGATGACAGTTATTTTAATTAAAGCAAGCCAGTACTCCGTTTCAGCAAAAACCTTTACCGACAGTAAGTTAACCGCAGTAACTAAAACCGAAACAGCTAATGCCAGTATCCAGATTGGATATCCAGGCAGCCAATATTGAAGGAAGATCGCCGCAACCACTGATTCGGCCGCGATATTCAATACCCACATTTTCCAATAGATCCAATCCAGGAAATAGGCAGGATACTTTCCTAAAATCGATTGGACCAAATCCCTGAATGTGCGTGCACCGCTATTGCGGACCGCCATTTCAGCTAAACCTTGCATGATGAATAATAGGATGATCCCACCTATCAAGTACGCAATGATTACGGAAGGGCCGGCCATATCAATGGCTGAACTGCTTCCTTTAAATAAACCTGCCCCGATGGCACCGCCTAATGCCATCATTGTAATATGCCTTGAAGTCATTGTCCTCTGTAAATTCCGTTTGTCCGTTTCCATATCCTTACCTCCCAAAAATCAAAAAAAGCATATCGTCTCTTCCTTCATAATCAAATGAAGAAAGAGACGATATGCCTTTAGCTTACCGCGGTACCACTCTTATTGGCTCTTTTCTAGAACCCTGCTTTAAAACCTTGTAACGAAGGTCAATCGTTAAAACAAAAGAATGGAATCATTCCTATCTTTCACTTTACCACTCCCAGGCAAGTTCAAAGTATCATTGGACTGCGTTGCACCAACCCGCAGCTCTCTTTACCGAATAATGTGCTTTTACTACTCCTGATCATTGCGTTTCAAAAATTAAATTATATCTGAATATTTTTAATAATATCCAATACTATACGGACTCAAAGTAAATTTGTCAATAACTTTCTCAGGATAATATTTTCAAAGAAACAAATCATGGGAAATCGCCTTGAGCCAGCACTATGAAATCAGTAGAATACTATTTGAAATAAAGTTGATGCTCTACAGGGGAATTGCTGTTTCACGGTTTAATGATTCTCTTTCTTAAAAGTATAATAGAGTTAAATGTGAAAGAGGGTTATTCAAGATGATTGGTCATGAACCTAAAGAATTATTAAGCACTCTTCTAAATGATTATAAAATAAAATGCCTGCAGTATCATTAAAAGGCAAAACCGTGGCCTTCTTCCAATCCGTCATCAATAATCCCCACTGGAATAAATGAATCTATTCATAAAAGCCCAGGCTCTCCTAAACGTTAAAACTCCACCCCTAACCATGATGCCGCCACCATCAGGACCCCAACGACAATCACTATAACCGGTCCTACAATAATTAATCCAAATAACAATGAGACTACTGCGTCCAGAAAGATTCGAAATGGCCCTGCTTTTTCCTTTTTATTCTGTTGCTGCGTTAATAAGTCTTCAAGATGACCGACTTTTTGCTTTAATTCCTGCAATTCTTGAATCACTTTTGTGTCTTGATCCATGAAATACCACCCTCTTCAATTAACAATAAGTGTTAATTCTATCATTTACATCCACCTTTTTAAAGTGAGATTGACTATTCTCTGGCAAACGTCCTTTCTTAAGTAATGACGGAATTGATAAATTCGTATGGAGGTTTTTTAAAGCAAAGCAGGCGAAGGCTTACTAAGGGCAACAAGGATTCAGAAGGTAAAAAGAAAAACAGCCCTATGGCTGATTTCCCGATTTCATTAGATATGGCGGCATCACTAAAATCTACAGAATGTTTGTAAGCCGCTAAATTTAGTTCATACGAGTTTTTAACCTGTACACTAAAAGGAATAAAGGTTTATTCCTTTTCATCTTTATACCAAAAATTCTCACTAACTGAGAAAGAGGTTTCGATATTTCGCACGGCATGCCACCAATTTTTAGGTGTGTACATTAATTCTCCAGAAAACTGTTCCACAATGTAGGGCTTGGAATATTTGAAATTTGGATCCTCCTTTAAATCCAAATCGAATAAATCATGCTTAAAATCTTTCACATACTCAGTATCATCAGGGCTGAAAAAAATCCATTTTTTTTGGCCAAATACTACTGCATTCCAATTATGTGATTTCTCAAAATCCTGGTGTATTGGGGTTCCTGTTCCAACCGAACCTAGGAAAATCCATTTTAATTTCTTGTTATTTTTGGTCCTGATTGTATTATGGTCGAATAGAGATGGAGTTTCAAAATAACTCTCTAAATCTTCATTGCCCATGATGGAAAAGGGCCAGTCACAATACAATCTTTCGGGGTTATCATTTAAAATACCGATGAATTTACCAAGTTTTGATTTGTAAAATTTTTTTTCTTTATCGTATCCTGATTTCCTTATGATGATTTCCCTTTCTCCATAAGTAGACTGTAGATAGTCTGTATCCCAGTCCTTAGAAGGCCATAAATCTACTAATCCAGTTATTATCAGTGGCTTTTTACCCGCATAATTTTCTTTAAAATTCGTTTGTGATAATTGTTTATAGTGTATCTTATCTATCAATTCGCTCATCCTTTCAAAGTACGGGATAAAGTGTTAGATTTTCAAAATGAATATGAGGTGAACCTTGGGTGACGCTAAGATTATTTTCACCATTCTTATTACAGCCGAAAACCGGATTAAAGAAATGCAGTTTATTGCTAAGGGACTTAATAGCTTTAGCTGAATCAAGTTTGTTTCCTTTAATATCAAATCTTCTAAGTATTTTATTGGTTATTTTCCCATTTTTAATGACCAAACCGTATGATGGCCGGATTACAAAATTCAAGCCAAGTGATCCCCCACCCCAGGAACCTCTGCAATAGACACCGTTGTCGATTCCTGAAATGATCTCCTGTACTTCCATATTGCCAGAATCCAAATAAGTTGTTGACATTCTGGGCATCGCAAGTGAAGATATACCAACGCTTCTTGCATTACATGAAGATTGTAAGCCTAGGAGCTTACAGGTTTTTGCATTATGCATCAAACCTACGGTTATCCCATCCTTTATTAAGTGAGTCCTAAATGTTTCATTCTGTTCCGCATCCAATAAATAACTGCCATTTTGACCAGGAATGGTCGGGTCATCGAATACGTTGATTTTATATTCTGACCATTTGTATCCCATCGTTATTCCATTTGGCTTTAAATACTCTAGGTAATTATCTGCTTCTAAAGTATGACCAAAACATTCGTGTACATAATGAGATCCAGTCCATGGCTCAAGCACAATTTGTGTTTCAATCTTGCGTTCAAGTTGCTGACCATATAAAGCAGCCTCTACTTCCGCTAAAATAACATCAAAATGATCCATTAATTCAGTACATGGTGACTTATTCGTTCTTGTTTGCCATAATACTGGAATAATAGATGTTGAAGTCTCTATTAAGATCCTTATAAGGATGGAATACTTTAATTCATAACTGCTTAATCCAATACGAAGTTTAAAAGACTTCCAATGTCTTAAGTGATCATAGCTATCACGTTCAATGAATTTTAAACAATGATTTAATTCTTCTTGAAGAAACTTGTTCTTTTCATTATCATCGCACCTTGGTGAAACAAGCCCTTCAACGGTTGAATCATATGATATTAAATATTCATTGTTCATGTTTCGTATCAGCCCGACTAATTACTAATTGCGAAGGATCGTCATGGATCTTGCCATAAAAATCCATTAATTTCATTCCTAGTTTTGCTGCGAATACTTCACCCAATATATAACCCTCTATTCTCATAGGTAATAATTCGATGCACTCTTTGGATAAATCATATCCTTTTTGATACAGCTCCAAACGAAGGCAACAAATTAAACTTAATATTAGGCCATGTGCCTCGATGGTATCGACTATATTTCCAGTTTTATTAAACCAATTTAAAGCCTCTTCATAATTCCTATCCCTGAAAAAGTGAATGCCTAAAACATAGGCAGCCCAATATGAATCATCACCTTTTTTAATCGCTTTTTGATAGCAATTCTTAGCACGTTCAATTTCACCAGACTGGGTATAGAGAATCGATTTCAATTTCCAACCTATTGCTCCTAATGGTCTCAATTCAAAGTTTAATTCATCTATTTCTGCTAGACTCAACTTTTCATTCGATGAAATTTTCTCCATCGTTACCTTCGGAGAAAACTTATCTTCCTTGGAATATACAATCTCCCTCCCCATTTGCCCTGCTATATATTTCCCTATCCACCTGAAACTTTCAGGTAGAAACCCACTTTTGATAGAATAGGACATTGTCTTCACTTGCTTAAAGAGACCTAGATTGTTCAATACATGTAAGGTTTCGTCTATATCATTCGATAAATCATTAGTCTTGGGATCATAAAAATAATCCAAATCGATATCTACAATAACCTGTTCATTAATTATGAATTCTCCTAGATATTCAATAGTTGTGACATGTAACTCAATATTATTTAATTGTACAGAAGCAGAATTTTTTCCGTTTCTAAAGCTTGATATGAATTCTTTTCCATGGTTGGGTACAAGGGATAATAGCTCCCAAAGTAATTCACTAAACCCTTTTTCTCCTAACATACGAGGATATACCCATATTATTTTCCGAAAAAGGCCCTCTTGGATTGCGGCGTACAAAAAGTCATCGATCCCATAAGAATATCTTCCATCTTCCCTACAAGGAATATCTTTTTTCAATTCATCAATACACAGACCCTCTTTAATGAACTGACTGATTCTTTTCATTTTTGAATTTTCTATGAACTTTAAATCTAAGTGTTGATCAAAATAAACCAAGGTACTATTCCTAGGAATTTCATTGACCCAATATGAAAATACTTCACTATGTTCCTCATATACATATATTTTATCCATCATTCTTGATTAATCCTAAGTTTAGAATCCAGTCTATCTGATCCTGATTGAACTTTTGTTGGCGGTTTATTTCCCTTGAACCTCCTATTTCTACCATTTCTAATACACTTGGATGAATAGGACCCCTAATTAAATTTTTTCCGGTCGCTGCATATAGCCATATAACCTTTTCGGAATCACTAGCTACTTTTTTTCCACTCAGTGCCTCGGATATTTCTTTGGAGTATGTTTGGTACGCATAGTAAATATGACCATTATTTTTAACCAGGTCACTATCTATTCTGAAAAATGGGTGTTTATTGACTGTTAGTATAGATAAAATGGCATTTAAAAATTCGTGTTTTAATAGTAAATGATTATTATCAGCCGCAAGGATAAATTCTTCGTTTTCAGACAAATAATTGTAAAACGCTTCCTCGATACAAGTACCGTCCCCTGCATAGGGCAATTCCATGTAGCACTCGAAATGTTTGGACGCCAGGAACTTATGCATTAACAGCGTTATATCGGTTTCAAGGATTTCTAAAGCCTGAAAAACACCGGGAAAAGAAGTTCTTAAGCCACCTTTATGTTCAATATTTCCACTCATTAAATTTCTTACAATCGTAGTAGCCGTTGCTACAAGCTCTTCTTTATCTATTGTTTTTATGTGATTTAAATTATCAGCTGATAAATTCAATTCATTAAACTCATCATTTAAAAAGTTATTTCTATATTGGTAATCATATAATAAATTGTAAAGTAACTCGTCTAGTGAATAATTCTTTGGTTTTAAATCATTTGCCATTTTTCAACTGCCT
This sequence comes from Peribacillus aracenensis, assembly GCF_025175645.1. NCBI lineage: Bacteria > Bacillati > Bacillota > Bacilli > Caryophanales > Bacillaceae > Peribacillus > Peribacillus aracenensis. The sequence continues at coordinate 118,758 of NZ_JANZMJ010000015.1, read as the reverse complement.
CCTTCATTCTTTGATAATTTTTCTGTGACTTCGGAATTAATATTCCTTCATCTGTATATTTAGGGTCTTCATATGTAATGGCTTTTAAATTAGGGCATAAAGGAAGCAAGTAATCTAAAAGCTGAATTTGTTCATCCATTAAAACTCCATGATGCAAATCTCTGAATTTCCCTTTAATAATTTGGCAACCTGAAAGATGCAATTCAAAACAGTTCTCAAAAGGCAATTTTTCTAATCCATTGAACATCTTTTCATTTGTATTCCCTAACAGCCATTGGTAACTAAGGATATGACCGATATCTATAGTGATAGGGGAGTTTGTCTCCTCGACCAATGTTCTGAAATAATCAAATCCATTTATTTCCCCAATAAAGAAGTTAGTACCTTCAGTGAATCCAGGAAATTCAACTGAAACTGGAACAGCCAGTTCAGATTGGTATTCGTTGATGTTCTTAATACAAGCTTCCAATCCTGCTGGTGTCATATATGGTGGTAAAGGGAAAGGGACGGTTTTCCCTTTTATTGACCACAGGCCAAGATCTTCCACAATCCATCTTATGTCATATCTTTCTATAATCTTATTTGTGAATTCTATGATTTCTGTTTTTTTGTAATACTCGGTAGCCCCCATATTTAAAATCGTTTGATGGAATGCTCTCGCCTTTAGATGTGGATTGGCTTCAAATAATCTATCATAGGCATCAAAGTAGTCCTCGGCTTTTAACACACTTCTATTTTTCGGTTGAAAAGCAAAGAAAATATAATTAAACTCGTCTTTATAATTCTGAAAAAAACCTTTCATCTTAGGCGTGATGTCGTCATGGTCCCCTTTGCTGGAAAAACCTATATCTTCCCCCCAAGGTAAATCCATGCCTAAACCAAGCCCCAGTTTTTCCTTTACATTTGGAAATTTTATTTTCTGATAGACTGTGCTCATTTGTCATTCCTCCCATAAGTTATTTTATTTAAGGTTAATCACACCTTTTTCGACAAAATACTCAAGGTACTTTTTATCGTCAGCCTTGCTAATTATCAGTGTGTTTCCGAATACTTCTATGGATTCTGGCACTAAGAAGACTCTTTGCCATACAAAATCCATGATATACGTCCTATCTAACTTAATGATTTTAGTCCATGGGTTTATCAATAAGGTATTTGAAGTGATATCCTGTCCTACCGTTTTGTATTTATCAGGAGGTAGCTCATCATTCTTTTGGGGGTTGACATTTTTGTGCAATTGCAAGAATCTATTCAGCTTTTCTTCAAACGTTTTTCCGTCAGAGTATTGAAATGTAGCTCCCATTCTACCCATCCCATAATTGAGTAATTTGTTTCCTCTTAGATTCTTGCTTGATTGAATATGGATATCAGGATTATTTGTATCTTCATAAATATAGGTACCTGGTTCTAAAACGAGCATTTGCATGACGTCGATGCCAATCTTATCTTGATTTTTAAGTAAAAATTCCTCAGAACATTTAATTTCATCCTCGGTTTCACCAGGTAAGCCACCAATTATGGACATTCGCAGCGTAATGTTGGCATTATGTAAATTATCTATTATCTGTTGATAATTACTAGATTGCACTCCCTTATCCAAGGAATCTAAAATCCTTTGAGAATTGGTTTCATAGCCAACAGACATTAAAATACAACCTAAATTACTTAGCTCAAAACAAAATTCAGCGTCTAACAACACATTCTCAAGACGGTTTCGTGTACTGAAATTAATTTCATATCCTCTGGATTTAAGTATTTTGACTGCATTGACGACAAGCCTCAAATTAGTATTCTCATCTATGAAATTAATTCTATTAACCCCGTAATTGTTAATGATATCCTCGCACTCGTTTGCTACTTGCCTTGCCGTTTTTTGCTGATAACTTTTTTCTATTCTGGATCTATTACCATATGAACAAAAAGTACATCGTCCCCAGTAACACCCTACACATGTAATCAAAGACATATGCACTTCTTCATCTAAATAGTTTTTGTACGGTAAATCAGAAAAGTCAGGTGGTAAGGCGTCGGTGATCCTATATGCAGACTTAGATGGGATATTTTCAACATTTTTCTCATTAAGCCAAACAATATCCGGCACCTTCCCGATTTGGCAATCGTTTTTTAAATACCTGTCTAACATGAATAATGTTTCTTCACCTGCTGATATTCCTAATGAATCCACAAATTGATTTAATCCATTTAGGCTTAAGAAAGATGATTGACGAATCATGATTTGTTGTCCACCCAGAATAATGTGAGTATTAGGGGAAAGTTCTCTAATCCACTTGCATATTAAAAGGGAAGGTAATATTTGGCTATAATATGCAATAGAAATCGCGAAGATTTTGGGCTTATCGTTAAGAATTTTTTCTTTGATATTTTCGTATAAAACCTTTGTTGCAATATCACTTTTTTTCCAGCTAAAATTCCTTACCAATTCAAGGATTTCCTCCAATGAGGTAATCTCAAGTTTTAAAAACGAATTTAATAGTAATAGTTCTATGCCTTGTCTCACCAACCGAACGTCATACTTCAATGAATCAGAAGATCTTTTCTCAATAAATACATTATTGTAAAGTTGCTTTTGTTCTTTGAATAAGTATTTAGCCATTTCGACTTTATATATCAATTTTAAGTCTTTACTTCCGTTTTCATTGATGCTCACATATTCAGCTAAACAATCTTCACTAAAGAGGGTATGGCATAATTCAATATTTAAATCAATTTGACTTACACTCATTCCCTTGTTCCTCAAAAAACTAGTAATCATAGGTAAACTTAGATATGGAAAGAGCCTGGCTTCAGTTAGAGGAGGAAAAACTATCATTGCATCTGAATTTTCCATCTAAAGAAATTCTCCTTTAATTTATTCAAAGAGAGTGTTAGTTATTTTAAAAGCTAACACTCTCTTTGAATCACCATTATGGATTTAAGATCTAACTTATTTTTCTGCGTCCGTCACTGCACTGAAACGGAATGCATGAAACGCACTACCCACTTCCAGCTCTTTAGCTTCGATTACTTCAAGGTTTTCCACTAGCTTTTCCGCTTGTGTATTTTCCACTTGCTTAGTCATATGTTCCACCTCCTTGCCATTTGCAATGGATTGTGCCTGTAACTCTGCTCTAATCTATTTTTCTGCGTCCGACACTGTACTGAAACGGAATGCATGAAATGCACTACCCACTTCCAGCTCTTTAGCTTCGATTACTTCAAGGTTTTCCACTAGCTTTTCCGCCTGTGTATTTTCCACTTGCTTAGTCATATGTTTCACCTCCTTACCATTTGCAATGGATTGCCTGTAACTCTTGGCTCTAATCTATTTTTCTGCGTCCGTCACTGCATTGAAACGGAATGCATGAAATGCACTACCCACTTCTAGCTCTTTAGCTTCGATTACTTCAAGATTTTCCACTAGCTTTTCTGCTTGTGTATTTTCCACTTGCTTAGTCATATGTTTCACCTCCTTTAAATCAATTCAAAGCTGCCTCTTCTTGGTATCTTTCACTATCCTAAACGGGAATCATATTTCTTCTTTCAAAGACAATTTTATATTGCTCTTTAGAAGCCTTTTATCATAAATGACTGTTCCAATAGCCACCAAATATAATCCTATACAAATGAATAACACGTATGAAAAACCAACTTTGGAAAAGTCACCTTGGTCAGTGCCATAATCCAATAAAGTGTTGAATACTCCCGCCGCGAAAGCCCCAGTTCCAAACTGTACCATCTGGAACAAACCCATATAAACCCCTGTTTCTTCCTCAGGAACGGACATCATAGCGATTTTATTTTGTGTGGGCATGGAAATGACACCTGCCAATCCAAAAAGGAGAAATGCAAATATAAAGAAAATTAAGCTGCCATTAAACATTGTCATAGTAAGGTTTACCATTCCAATGATGGAAATCGAAATAGATAGAAGTAAAAGGTTTCTATTGTCTTTTAAATCTGCAAGTTTACCTGCATACCCAGATAACAAAACGGCCAATATCGAATCTGCCATAATAATATAGCCAACAATATCTGGTTGAATATTGTGTATATCCCGCATGTAACTTGGTATGTAAAGCACAATTACATTTGTGATGGTAAAAAGAACGAATATTCTAATAATTGAAGAGATAAAAATGGTGTTTTTTATTGCCTTTCTTGGAAGCAGAGAAGTATTTCCGTAGTTTGCCCGTTCATAAAATATAAATAAAATCAAACTCAATATCGTAACAGCAATAGAAAGTGACCGTCCCACTATACTAATTTCATCGTTGAATATGAATTGAAAACTGATTACCATAACTAGTAAGGCCAAACTGTTTTTTAAAGGTAAATGAAGGTTTGCCGTGCTTCTTTTTTTTGATTTGGGAGTTACCATTAATACAAGAATCAAGGATATGCAACTTATGATAATCAATACTCCAAATATCATTTGCCAAGAGAAATATTTTATTACCAAACCTCCAGCAGCTGGTCCAATAAGTGAGGCAGCCGCTAAAACTCCGGAAAACCAGCCAAAAGCCCAACCTAATTTATTATCCTTAAAACTTTGCCTAATCAATAATACCTGTGCCGGCACTACCATTGCATCTGCAATTGCCTGTAGCGTCTGATAGACCAAAAACAAATTCCAATTGTTTGTGGTTCCACTAAGTATGGTAGATGCGATAAATAGCGATAGGCCAAATATCAACAATTTTCTTGCCCCTAATATATCCGCCACTTTACCAAAAAGCGGAATGAGAAATGCAAAAAAAGAAAAGAATAGAATATTTCTAATTTGAAGTGTGGAATAAGAAATATTAAAAAAGTCTACAAGATTAGGGAACGCAATCGTCAACATGGACGTAGACATCACACTAGCTATAACACATGAAGAAATGGTTATAATCAATAATTGATCTTTATTTATTTTCATATAAATGATCCTTTTTTTATTTATTTTATTTAAATTCGCCTTTAGGTATCTTCCCTTTTTAATATAGTTTGATATTGGTATTTAAACCTTAATGCTGATTCGGCAGATCATTTATTATAGGATGATCATCTACAGCCAAATTGACGCTTGAATCGAATTGTACAACCATCGCTATCGTAAATAGAATGGAGAACCCAGATACTAATATTTTTTTCATATCCCCTAACCTCCTGATATTGATCGATACAACTAGTATAAACCATCCAAATATGGTACATTTTTCTTGTATGACTGCTACAGAGGATTTTTTTCGATATTTTTTATGTATTTCCAATGAAATACATAAAAAAATATAAAAGTATTTATATTTTTAGGAGTTGATAAAATGGATTCAAAAATTCCTTTTAAGCTCGGAAATGTACTCTACACTTTAAGAAAAAGGTCCGGCATAACACAAAAAGTCATGGCAGAGGGAATCATTACTCAAGCACAGTTAAGCAACATAGAGAAGGGGAAAGTCATTCCATTAGCGACTACTTTATATGAGCTCTCATTACGTTTAGGTATCAGCATTGAGGATATACTTTTAGAAACTTATTCAGACCGAATGGAATATAGTGAGGAAGTGAAATCTCAAGTCAGGGTTTCTATTAGAAATAGAGAGTATCGGCAGGTAAAACGGATTCTCGAAGCAGAACAATACCATGCAGATTTCCAGTCACCTATCAATAAACAATTCATCCTCTGGCATTTGGGGATCGTAGCATATTATTGTGATAATGATATATTGAAATCCCTAGACTTTTTAGATCAAGCACTGGACTTATCTACTCATTTTCATATTTTTTCTGCTCAAAAAATAGAAATATTGAATAGCAAAGCCATTATTTATAACGAAATTACTGAATATAAAAAGTCTATTGCCTCTTATGAAGTTGCCCTTAAGCAACTGCAACAACTTCCAAAAACCTCAATGAATTATAGAATTAAAGTCCGGATTCAATACGGATTGACAAAATCCTTACATAAGGACGCACAATATTATGAATCCATAAAAATTTGCACTGATGCTATTCAAATTTTAATCCGGGAAGAGTCCATGTACCTTTTGGGAGAAGTTTTATATCAGCGTGCCTTATCCTTGCAGTCGCTGAACAACATGGAAAGTGCCACAAAGGGGTATGAAGAGGCAAGGAATATATTCTTATTGCAGCAGAATTACGAATTTGAGAAAGTCGTTCAGGAAAGACTGTATGAGATAAAGAAATCACTTAAAGTGTATAAAGATTAAAGAATTCACTTAGCAAAACATGCTGTACTTTTTTTGTTACATTCAAATCAATTTTTTTAGGGAATGTGTTCGTCTTGGATTTAATTAAGCATGAGAGTTAAGGAAGACGGTTATTTATATTTTCAATCAGTACACAAAAATAATTAACCCGTAATAAAAAAACCCCAATACTACCTTTTCCAAAATCGGTGTCATGAATAGACTAATAAAAGAAACCTAGCTTATTCAAGCTGGAAAGCAAAGGATAGCATAAGGGGTCCCTATCTATATTCCTCGATGTCATGAATTTTGAAAGGCATCTGCCCTCATGAGTCAAGAATCTCTTTGAAACCCACTCTATCATTCTATTTTCATCCTTAAAATGAAAACTATTTTTTCAAATTCTGTCATCAATGTTACAATAACAAGGTTGAAATCAATCTATAGAACACGTGAGGTATCATATTTTTCATGAAAGCAATACGATTATTAAAGGGTTTTAACTTTTTATATTTTGGACTGCTTGCCATTTTCATTCCGTTTCTCCCAGTCTATCTGGCTGATCAAGGTTTGCGTCCAGCCCAAATCGGATTCATCGTCGGTACAGGAGGTTTTGTCACCCTCATCACCCAGCCTTTATGGGGAATGATCAGCGACAAAACAAGGACGATACGAAAAGTCCTGTTGTTACTCATCTTTTTCTCGAGCATAATCGGTTATTTCCTCTATGATTCAAGCAGTTATCTTCAGCTCATCCTGTTTGCCATGCTGCTATATTTCTTTTTGATGCCGATCGATCCCTTGACGGAAAGCCTCAATTTTACCATGGCAGAGAAATCCGGGATCAGCTACGGCTCCATCCGGACATATGGTGCATTGGGTTATGCGGTCATATCGCTGATCACCGGCTATGTTATGTCATATTTCGGGGCGAACAGCCTTGCCTTCCTTTTTGCAGGCATTGGTTTAATCAGTTTCATTATCAGCTGGATGATGCCTGATGCACCCGTTTCAGGGAAACCTGTCACCTTTAGCAGCCTTAAGCATTTTTTCGGCAATAAAGAGACGCTTCTCTTTCTGTTATTGGTCTTTATTTGTGCTGTTCCAGCAAGGATGAACGATACTTTCCTCGGGGTGTATATCCGGGAACTTGGAGGAAGTGCCAAGCTTGTAGGCTTGACCTGGTTCTTAGCGGCGGGAAGTGAAATCGTTGTGTTCGCCTTAAGCTTCTGGTGGCTTCGCAAGGGTAAGGAAATCATCATCATTTCGTTTGCAGCAGCATTTTTCTTTATCCGTTATTTCGTCTCTGCATGGATTACCGATCCACAGCTATTAGCTTATTTGCAAGTCATGCAGCTATTGACTTTCCCGATTTTCTACTCGGCGGCCATCCAATATCTGTATCGGATCGTTCCGGTGGAATGGCGCGCCACAGGCCAGACCGTACTGGCGCTGCTATTCTTCGGGGTTTCGGGAATCATTGCTTCTTATATAGGCGGAGCCATATATGGGGCTTACGGCGGCAAGACCCTTTACCTGCTCATATCCTCCATCTCCTTTATAGGAATGGTATTCGCTTTGGTTCTTTATCGGATTTACGGCAAGAGGCTCGATACCGCAGATGAAGCTGTATAATCAAAAAAATCGTATAAAAAAGAGCATGTTTTAATCAAAACATGCTCTTTTTGCATTCCGTTAGCGAAATAATGGGGCAACCGTTAACATTAGCACAGAGAAACAAAGCAGTATAGTGGTTGTCCTGTTTGAGAGTTTTACTTGTCCGGCATTTTTATAGAACCCAGAAAATTGAAGCCGGTTTTTATAGAGTACATAAAGTAATGGAAAAATTGCCAAAGCAACAGCCCATCCGCCCGTGGTATTCTCTATGGTTATACCAAAAATCGCATAGATTGCATGAATGATGAACCCATTATCATTCCAATATCGAAAATGATGGTGATTATACGAAATAATACTAAGATCACTCTTAACATCATTTCACCTGCCTTTTTCCCGTTATCCATAAAAAAAAGGCCGCATCAGCAACCTTGAAAAAACTTTACAGGATGGGATAGTTCCCTAAATATAACAAAATGTCCTCTATTGGTTAATAGACCCTCTTTACTGCTCTTCTTGAACGAGCGAATGTTTAAATGCGTAAATCACTGCTTGCGTGCGGTCCTGTACAGCAAGCTTACTTAATATATTGCTGACATGCACTTTGGCTGTTTTCAGGGCTATGTATAGTTCATCTGCAATTTCCTGATTCGTTTTCCCTTGTGTCATCAGCAGCAAGATTTCCATTTCACGGTTTGTCAATTGATCATGAAGCTCGGTAACCTTTGGGCGACGCAGCTTCTCCATCATTTTTCCCGTCACTTCAGGTTCAAGTACACTTTGTCCCTGGAAAGTGGAACGGACGGCTCTCGCAATCTCGCTGGCCTTTGATGTTTTCAACATATAGCTCGTCGCTCCGGCTTCCAATGCCGGGTACACTTTTTCATCATCCAGGAAGCTTGTCACAATGATGATCTTTGCTTCAGGCCATTTTTCAATAATTCGTTTCGTCGCTTCTATGCCGTCCATTTCCGGCATCACCAAATCCATCAAAATGATATCCGGACGCAATTCCATTGCCAGTTCGACAGCTTTCAAGCCATTGTCCGCTTCCCCGATCACTTCGATATCCGACTGTGCAGATAAATAAGCCGATACCCCTATCCTTACCATTTCATGGTCATCGACAAATAATACTTTAATCATCATGATCACCTCCAGCATTTAATAATGGGATTTTCACTTCAAGTTTCGTTCCTTTATTCGGAACGCTTACAAGTTGCATCGTTCCGCCTAATTCAACAGCCCGTTCATGCATGTTTTGCAGACCATATGATCCCGTTTTCGAATCCTCGACATTAAAACCGATGCCGTCATCCGTTATCCGTAAAATGATCATCCCATCACGAACGATCAAAAGCACTTCAAGCGAGTTCGCTTTTGCATGTCTCAGTGTATTGGAAATCGATTCTTGTAAAATCCGAAACAGATGGTCCTCAATCCCCTTATCCAGAGTGACAGGCTCCATCTTCCAATTTATATCCATCGTCACTTTTTGGGCCAATTCCAAAAGAAGCTCCTTCATTCCTTCATGTAAAGATTTCCCCTTTAATGCAACAGGCCTCAAGTGAAGCAATAAAGCCCTCATCTCAAGCTGGGATTGATGGATCATTTCTTCCACTACCTTGAATTGTTTCATTTCCGCTTTTTCCATATCGGATTGTGACTCGGTGATGGCCGACATGAACATCGAAGCGGCAAACAATTGCTGGCTCACCGAATCATGCAGTTCCCGCGCTAAACGGTTTCGTTCCTGGGAAACGATTTCCTGGATCTGTTTCTCCTGATCTATGGCCTTTTCATTCGCCATTTTTTGTGATAATTTTGTCTGCTCATTGATTTGCTTATGGATCAGTTGCATCCTTTCCGCCATTTTAGCCATCTCTTGGACCGGATACGTCTCCTCTTGGGAAGGTAAGCGGCCCTGTTCAAGTAAATGCAGCCCTTCATCCACCCTTTCGAGCTGCCTCTTCCAAAACATTCCCGAAACGACTCCATAAATCAGCCCTACCGTCATGACCAGACTTGGCAGGAATATGACGAAGGGTAAGCCCATGACCACTTTCCCCCACAATAAGCTCCAGTCTGATAAAGGAAAGATGGAGAAAACCGCAGCCGGCAAGGCAAGGGACAGAATGAAAGCAACACCAAGGGCAGTCAATATCTGCCGTGTCAGTATACTCATATCCGCTTCACCTCTAAATCCCCAACTAAGATTGAAGTGATGATATGGACCTTGTGATCCGTTTCATTGAACCCTTCCGTTTGGTAGGAATAAATTTGATTAAAGACCCTGGATTCAGGCTTATTTTCAAAAATCCGCGCCCTGCCTGCAATGATAGAATGATGGACCCTGATTTCGATGCCATATGGGACGAGAACAGTGATATTGCCAATGATATTCCTGATGGAAATGACAGCGTCGCCTTTCGGTAAAATCGTTTTGCTTAAATCGATAACCGTATCACCGATCCCGCCCTGAACATTCACGGAATTCCATTCATATACATGCTCGGCCGTCTGTTGATGACCGAAAAACTTATTTTTAAACAGGTAATCGGTTTTTAGCAATCGTTCCTTATTGATCTTTTCCTCGTCAGAATCGTCATTGGTTAAAATGGGACTGACCCAATCAGGATTCTTTTTGGACTGATAATATAAAAACAAAAGATAAATGAGGATCGCCATCAGGAAAAATTTAAAGACGAACATATTCAAGACATTGATGATAAGGGAAATCAACCCTATAAAAAATAGGACTTTCCCGATGGTCCGTTTTGTGAATTTCCTGCCTACATAGATGCATCCTATTGAAAAAGCGAGGGAAAAAAGGAGACCTCCACCCGTAAATGCAATCTCTAAAAAAATCAGGACGACTCCGATGAGAAGTATCCATCCCATATAATCCGTCTTCATCTTGTTCAGCATCGGTTCGCCTCCCCTGTATATGATCATGATATTCTTAAAAGGCACAGGAACCCGTGCCTTTTAAGAATACCATGAAATTATCATGTTCTGACAGCCTGTTTTCCCCCGCCCTCCATTCCAAAAGGTCAGGGGATAACAGTGATGCCATAAAAAACCTTTACGCTTCTTTTTGTTCCAATTCTTTTTCAAGCTGGACAATCCTGGCATCAATCGTATGCCGATTATAATCAGTATGGACCTGGTGCTCGATGCGATCGATATAATGCTCCATTTCTTCAAACATCGCTACCGGTTTGGCTTCGGATCTGCCTCCATCCAAAACCCGATTGATCCGGTTGTTTGCCCGGGCAATATTTTCCCTGCCCATGAGCTCCAGACGCTTTAGATGCATATCCTTCAGCTTATGCTTCATTTCTTCATATTTCCGCTCCAGTTCAGCCAACTGAACCTCTGCACTTTTATGCGCCTCCTTCAAGCTTAGCGCTCGCTCTTCATAGTGCAGGCTTTCCTTTACAGCAAACTCCATTAAATCCGTTTCTCCCGACTGCTTGGCAATCTCAGCCTGATGCTTACGTTTTTCAGCCAGATTTTGCGCTTGATTATATTCACGCACAAACTCTTCTTTCAGAAGATATTGACGTTCAAGCAGCTTACCGACCTTTTCTGTCTCCTGCTCACATTGACGCAAATATTGATTTAACATTCCGATTGGGTTTTTTTGCTCCTTTTTATCCAACAAGTCGTGAAAATCCGCTGAAATCGTTTGTTTCATTCTCGAAAATAAATTACCCATACCAATTACATCCCTTCTATTAGTTCTTATTCAACTCTTTCCACTCTCTTTCAAAATTTGAGAATGGGTCATTTTCTTTAGATGATGCACTTTCATCATTTTCATTCCATTTTTTATAAACCAGGTAAAGAACATAAGCTGCCACCAGTCCCAATATTGCCGGGATATGGGAAATAGAAACGATCAGCACGATAATGGAGACTGATCCCCACGCAATCTTCGCCCCCGTCGATTCGGACTTCATGAACTGCTTGAATCCAAAGTATAGGATCGCCAAGCAAATCGCCAGGCTGATCAGTGGACCAACGTTCGCCAGTAACAGGAAAAGCGCGATCAGTCCTACAATAAACAAACCAAATTTCTTCATTGTTTTCGTCCTCCTTTCTATGTTTATATCTTATCTGCTTTTACAAGTTCGTATAATGAGCCTTAGCTATATTTTCTAGTAAGACTTAAGGCGTAGATGCCATAAGTCCGATGCTAATGAAGGTGTTTAATTAGTGTGTTTTGACGGTTTACTCGTGAATTTGGGGAGTTTACTCGTGAATTCTGCTGGTTTACTCGTGAGTTTGGCGTTTACTCGTGAATTTGGGGAGTTTACTTGTGGGTTTTGCGGCGTTTACTCGTAAGTTTTGCTGTTTTACTCGTGAGTTTGGGCAGTTTACTCGTGAATTTTGCTGTTTTACTCGTGAGTTTGGGCAGTTTACTCGTGAATTCCGCTGGTTTACTCGTGAGTTTGGCGTTTACTCGTGAATTTTGCTGTTTTACTCGTGAGTTTGACGTTTACTCGTGAATTCTGCTGGTTTACTCGTGAGTTTGGGCAGTTTACTCGTGAATTTTGCTGTTTTACTCGTGAGTTTGGGCAGTTTACTCGTGAATTCTGCTGGTTTACTCGTGAGTTTGGCGTTTACTCGTGAATTTTGCTGCTTTACTCGTGAATTTTGCTGTTTTACTCGTGAGTTTGGGCAGTTTACTCGTGAATTCCGCTGCTTTACTCGTGAGTTTGGCGTTTACTCGTGAATTCCGCCTCTTTACTCGTGAGTTTGGCGGTTTTACTCGTGAATTCTGCTGGTTTACTCGTGAGTTTGGCGTTTACTCGTGAGTTTAATGTTTTTGCTATAAATGCTTAATGTTGCAAGGCCTTGAATAAAAAAATCTTCCGATATAACCGGAAGATTGGTGACCTGCCATTATCATTATAAATACAAGCCTTCGACGTATACTGAGGTGATGGTTTGAGCAATTTCTTCGACAGAACTTTGATGTTCGTTTCGGACGATTTCCCACAGATACATTTCATTCGTGAAAAACCATCCTCTTGCCACAAGCTCATGGTTTAGTTCAGTTCTTGCCAGCCCATTTTGCTGTGCATAGGCGACGTCCTTTGAAATTCGCTGAATGAACTTCATGCGGATCGCTTTCCATTTATCTGAAATAATGGTTGAGAACCCAATGGCCTGTTCGAAAACTTGCATCATATTGCGTTCAGCTTCTGCCATTTTCAAAAAAGCATTAGCTTGTCTGTTTATGATATGTTTTGCTTCGTCTTTTGATTTTGGAAAGAAAGAGGTCTCGGCAATTTCATAAAATTGCTCCATTACATTTTCCATTAATACAATCAGCAGATCCTCTTTCCCTTTAAAATGAACATAGGCCGTTCCGTATCCGATGTTTGCCCTTTTGATCATTTGGGAAATAAGCGCAGCTTGATAACCTTCTTCAAGAAATGTTTCCTTTGCAGCTTCTAATAACTTTTGCCGTGTCATGATCGAGCGTAAATGCCGCTTATCCCCTACTTTGCCATTCTCCATGCTTATTCCTCCCCTTATCTTCTAGCATAAAGGATTTCCATAAAATAAAAAACATTTGTTGGAAAGATCGATTCAATGTTTATAATTTTCTGAATTAACTTATTGACACCGTGTCATATTCTTTGGTACGATTCTCCTAGAATTATTTAGAATACTAATATAGGAGGATGATTATGGTTTCTGAATACACATTGGATCACGCTAAACAAATGGATGAGAAAGATACTCTTAAAGGATTTCGAGAAGAGTTTTATTTAAAGCCGGATTCCATCTACATGGATGGAAATTCATTGGGGCTTCTTTCGAAAAGGGCTGAGCGCACTCTTTTGGAATCTTTGGAAGATTGGAAGGAACATGGGATCGATGGATGGACGCAAGGAAATCACCCATGGTTTTTCATGGCTGAGAAATTGGGCGCGAAGATGGCCCCATTGGTCGGGGCTTCTCCCGAGGAAGTTATCGTAACCGGCTCTACAACTGTAAATCTGCATCAGCTTGTTGCCACCTTTTATAAGCCTGAAGGTACGCGCACGAAAATTTTAGCAGATGAATTAACCTTTCCGACTGATATTTATGCCCTTCAAAGTCAGCTGCGTACACATGGGTACGATCCGGAAACAGATCTCATCCGCGTCAAAAGCTCGGATGGCAGATTTCTTGAAGAGGATGACATCATCGAAGCAATGACCGATGACATCGCTTTGATCATCTTGCCTACAGTCCTGTATCGCAGCGGTCAAATATTGGATATGAAACGATTAACTGCTGAAGCTCATAAAAGAGGAATCGTAATCGGATTTGACGGATGTCATTCTATCGGTGCGATTCCGCATTCATTCAGTGAATGGGATGTGGATTTTGCGTATTGGTGCAATTATAAACATTTAAATGGCGGCCCTGGCGGTGTCGGCGGTTTATATGTAAATCGAAAACATTTTGGAACGATGCCTGGATTGGCTGGATGGTTCGGCTCCAAAAAAGATAAACAATTCGATATGGAACATACGTTAACACCAGCTGAATCAGCAGGCGCGTATCAAATCGGCACCCCTCATGTGTTAAGCTGTGCACCTTTGATTGGGTCTTTGGACATTTTTATTGAAGCGGGAATCGAGAATATTCGCGAAAAATCCCTGAAAATCAATCAATATTTAATGGATTTAGTACAATCCGAATTGGCAGACATGGGATTTTTCATTGGAACTCCTAGAGAAGACAAGCGCCGCGGAGGGCATGTAAGCCTTGAGCATAAAGAAGCTGCACGGATATGCAAGGCATTGAAAGATAATGGTGTCATTCCCGATTTCCGAGCACCTAACATCATTCGTCTCGCTCCGGTTGCACTATATACTTCCTACGCAGAAGTTTGGGAAGTTGTACAAATACTCAAGAAAATCATGTCAGAAAAACAATATGAAAAATTCAAGAATGAGCGTGAAGTGGTCGCATAACATGGAATTCCGCCAGAGGGGGCTCATCCCTCAAATGGTCAGTTAATTAGGGCAGGATAAAATCTTTTTGATAAAAAGGGGATGAACTATGGAGAACAAAAATACTCAATTGAACTTTAAAGATGAGCCAGAAAAAGGATTAAAACGTGAGCTGGAAACAAATCAGCTTTCCATGATCGCTATGGGCTGTGCCATCGGGACAGGGCTATTCCTTGGCAGCGGGCTTGCCATTCAAGCGGCAGGGCCAAGTGTATTGCTCAGCTATGCTCTCGGGGCGTTCATTGTTTTACTGTTGATGGGCTGTTTAGCCGAAATGACGGTTGCCCATCCCACTTCCGGATCTTTTGGGGCCATTGCTGAAAAGTACATGACTCCGATGGCTGGCTATCTTGTCCGCTATTCTTATTGGATTGCCAATGTTTTGGCTGTTGGGGTTGAGGTAAGTGCAGTCAGCGTGTATATGAAGTATTGGTTTCCGACCGTGCCGGGAATCGTATGGATTTTGGTGTTTGCAGGTGCCCTGATTTATGTAAATGCTACTAGCGTGAATACATTCGCTACATTTGAGTATTGGTTCTCCTTCATTAAAATAAGTGCCATTGTTGGTTTTATCCTTCTTGGATCGTATGTACTATTCGGTTCTTCCGATCAGCCGCATATAGGACCTGAGAACTTTGTAAATGAAGGCGGTTTTTTCCCATTTGGCGGGTGGGGAATGTGGGTAGCCGTATTTATTTCTTTATTCAGCTTTCTTGGAACCGAAATGATAGCGGTTACATCAGGAGAAGCAAAAGATCCGGATGCAGCTGTTCCAAAAGCCTTAAAAGCGACCGTGTTCCGTTTATCCACCTTCTATGTGCTGACAATCGGCATCATGTTGATGATCGTACCGTGGAAAACGGCTGGGATCGAGGAAAGTCCATTCGTCAAAGTAATGGAAATCTTGAACATTCCTGGTGCATCCGGGATCATGAACTTTATTATTTTAACGGCTGCAGTATCTGCCATGAATGCCCAGCTCTATGCTTCAACACGTATGATGTTTTCATTGGCTCGCGGAAAACATGCACCTAGCTTTTTAGGAAAGCTAAACAAAAGGGGCGTTCCCGGAAAAGCACTTGCTGTCTCTACAACCGGGATTTTCATTGCGGCAGGCGTTCATGCGTTACTTCCTGGTTCATCCTATGCATTCATGATGGGGATCTCCATGTTCGGTGCCATGTTCACATGGCTCATGATCTTCATTTCCCATTTGTTTTTCAGGGTTAAATGGGAGAAAACCGGCGGACGCAAATTACCGGTAAGGATGATCGGTTTTCCCTATTTAACGATACTGGGCGCCGTTCTTCTATTCAGCTTAATGATTACAACATGGTTTACAGATTTCAAGATCATGCTTCAATTCGGGATACCTTGGTTACTATTTTTAACTGTTGCTTATTTTGTTTCAAAAAGAAGAAATATTAACCATATTGTAATGGAAGAACCCCTGGAAAAGAAGATAGAATAGAATGACGGAATAAATAGTTTTGCATTTGGAAAAGTGAGGAGATTGCGGAATGAAGAATATGGATAACAATGAACAAACACTAACTGGTCTAGAGAAAGAAATTCAAACCGATTTTCAAAAAGCGATGTCTTACGGAGATTATCTCCATCTTGATAAGATTTTAACTAGTCAACATAGATGTTCCGATCATCATGATGAAATGCTATTCATCATTATCCATCAAGCGAGTGAGCTATGGATGAAGCTCATTTTGCATGAGTTGACAGCTGCAACTGAGTCCATCCGCCAAAACAAGTTGGAACCTTCGTTTAAAATGCTTTCGCGCGTTTCGAGGATTCAGCAGCAATTGATCCAGTCCTGGAATGTCCTTTCAACTTTGACGCCGGCTGAATACATGGAGTTCAGGGATAAACTGGGACAATCTTCCGGATTCCAATCTTATCAGAATCGTTTGATTGAATTTGCATTAGGGAACAAAAATGTCCATACGCTATCAGTCTATCAGCACCAAACAGATTTATACGAGCAAATGCAGCAGGCCCTTCATGAACCAAGTATTTATGACGCGGCGATCAATGCGCTTGTGGCGCGCGGATTACCTATTGATCAAGAAGCCACCAGCAGGGATTGGTCACAAAGATATGAACCAAATGCCAGTGTAGAAGAAGCGTGGCTGACAGTTTACCGCGATGTTGAGCAATATTGGGACTTATATGAGCTGAGCGAGAAGTTAGTCGACATTGGCCATCAACAGCAATTATGGCGTTTTAATCATATGACCACAGTGGAAAGAATTATTGGTAATAAACAAGGTACTGGCGGTTCATCAGGTGTAACGTATTTAAAAAGAGCGCTCGATCAACACTTCTTCCCGGAACTATGGAGTCTAAGAACGAAGCTATAAGATATTCAAGAAACAGCCAGAAGAGATGGAGGTAAGGTGCATGGGGACATGGATTGATATTTCACAACGTCTGGATGAAAACGTTGCAGTTTGGCCTGGAGATACACCTTTTTCATATAAAGTCAATTGGAGTAAAGAAGAAAGTGGATCTGTCAATGTAGGTCAAATCAATATGAGTATCCACACCGGTACCCATATTGATGCTCCTTTTCATTTTGATGACGATGGAAAAAGAGTAATTGATTTGGAGCTCGATTTATATATGGGAAGTGCCCGGGTTATCCATTTACCTAACAAAACAAGCATCGGTGTCAATGAATTATCCAGTATAGACCTGCAAGGCGTTACCCGTCTATTAATTCGGACGGACGCTTGGAAGAATCGGAGTGTGTTTCCACAAACCATTCCTCATATCCAACCAGAATTAGCGGCATATCTTTCAGAACACGGCGTTCGTCTTATTGGCCTTGATTTACCATCAGTAGATCCTTTGGATAGTAAAGAACTATCTGCACATCATGAACTTGCCGGTCATGGAATTCACATTTTGGAAGGTCTTGTACTAGACGGTATAGGAACGGGTAATTATGAGTTGGCTGCCCTCCCTCTTCCATTAGTTGAAGCAGATGGAAGTCCTGTACGTGCTGTGTTGAAAAAGTTACCTTAACAAAATTTTTCAAAAAAAATAGCCAGATCAATAAATGATCTGGCTTGTTTTTTGTTTCATTAAACACCGTATTTATTTCAAGCCGCCTTCCCCTCTCATCCATTATCCTGGGATAATCATGACCATCAAATTTTTTCCCTAAACCAAGTACATCTATGTTATAATTTTCAGAATTCATCACTAAGAGTGGAGGTCCGAATATGGAAAACTTTTATTTGTTCATCATCATGTGCATCCTTCTCATCATCTTACCTGGTCCAGATACTGCAATAGCCACAAGGAATACCGTTACCGTGGGGACGTCGGGAGGTTTTAAAACGATGTTCGGCACATGCTGTGCCCTGCTCATTCATACATCAGCTGCCGTGTTCGGACTTTCAGCAATCATTGTGAAATCCGCTTTACTATTTTCCATCTTCAAATATGTCGGTGCCGTTTACTTGGTATATCTAGGCTTCAAGACCCTATGGGGATTAAGGAATAAACAAGTGGCCGCAGCGGCGGAAACGCCCGTCAAAAGTAAGTACGAAAACCAGTCCTGCTTTAAGCAAGGGTTCCTTACCAACCTGCTGAACCCTAAAGTGGCTGTCTTCTTTTTAACGTTTCTGCCTCAGTTCGTGAATCCGGGAAATGATACGTTTTTACCGTTCCTGATCATGGGCATAACGTATACCGTGTTAACTGCGTTGTGGTTTGTCTTTTATATCTATCTGTTGAACCAGATCAGTGCTTTTATGAAAAAGCCTAGAACCCAAGCGATTTTCGAGGGTATAACCGGGACGGTCTTGATCGGTTTCGGGATAAAGCTAGCCCTGGAAAAAGCTCATAATTAATTTGAACTGCACCCTAATCGTTAGCGAACACCTAACAATTGGAGGTGCAGTTTTTATGAGTTATGATACTACAAGGAGAAAATGGCATGCAAACTAATGAAGTTCGGGAAAACAAAGGATATCGGTTTTGGTTCACTTTCTTTTGCGCTATGTTTAATCGGAATATTGTTTACCTTTCAATTTGGTGATAAGCCTTGTTTTGGAGATAATATTTTAAATACTATCGGACTTAGCTTCTTGTCAAATGGAGATTCAGGCATTCATTATACAATGTTCTATTCGGCTATATTTTTCATCCCCTCCTTTATCATTGGCCATATTCATCCCAATGATAGAGGAGCAATGGCAGGGAAAATTATCTCAGGTTTCCTATCCATTCTCATTGTTACAGTACTGTTAATGATTATTATCGATTTTTTGTAGGTCGGTTGCGGAAAAAGGGCAAATTAAAGGGTATGAGCCCCATAATACCGAACCATACCCCACCCAAACCTTTATTAAAGTGTTTACCTTGTTGTGTTTTTTATTTTTTACATCACTCAACGTAGCCATTCACGAAAAATCTAACCGTTTCGAGCTCGTCCTCGGTTAAATCCCGCTTTAA
Organism: Peribacillus aracenensis; assembly: GCF_025175645.1. Taxonomy (NCBI): domain Bacteria; kingdom Bacillati; phylum Bacillota; class Bacilli; order Caryophanales; family Bacillaceae; genus Peribacillus; species Peribacillus aracenensis. The sequence goes on along the minus strand of NZ_JANZMJ010000015.1, from coordinate 99,452 downwards.
TTCTTTAGCCAATTCCTGCTCCATTAAATCTCGGTTTCCCCGATGCTTGACCACGGTTCTGGCACATTCTTTCATTAGCTTTAACTCCGCCTCCATCTCCTGTTTCGAGCAAGGCCGAGCATGATGGGAGAGGATATAGGTTTCGGCATCATAGGCTTCAATTTTCTTAATGAGAAGCGAAGCCTGTTCAGCCGTATAATTCCACTTTTCAGCATATAGATTGGCATAAAGGCAATCTCCCAGAAATAGTGTTTTTTCTTCTTGTACATAAATGATGCAGGAATCTTTGGCATGGTCGCCGCCAACATGTTCAATGATACAGGTTATATTGCCGAGATCGATCGTCATCGTTTTTTCAAAGATGATATCAGGCAGCGGGAAGGTAATCCCTCTATTCGTCCCATGTTCCAATTTGATGGCATCTGCGCAAAAGGGAATCTCCGTCCCTTCTTCGACCCGTTGATCAAGGGCTTGATCTTCCCATGAAAGCTGCTGCATATCTTTCATGTTCGTGTATGTTTTTTCCTGACAAATCACCGGAATCTTGATATTCTCCAGCCCGAATACATGGTCCCAGTGTGAATGGGTAAGAACGAGGAAATTCCCGCTTATATCATGCCGAAGCAATTCATCCTTAAAGAGCTGTGCATGCCGGACAGAGTTACCGGCATCGATGATGAGCGTTTTCTTGTTTCCCGTAACGGCGGCAAGTACCGGGCGATCGGTTTCCTGAACAGGCGTCAGATAAGCAATATGTTTCGATAGGTGCTGTAATGTTTGCATGTTTCTGTTCTCCTTACGATAGTTGTGATTAGCTTGCTCAAGTATAGCAAATTACACATGCATTCATAAGATAAACTCCGCGAAAGGTTAAAAAGACAACAATCACTCAGATTGCTGTCTTTTCGTCATCATTTAAATGAACCTATTCAAATATACCGTAATTTTCGAGAGGGCATTTAAAAAGGTGGCTTTAAAAAAAGACTCTTCCTTTTTCTGATCTTCAGGCAGTTCTATATATTTTTTATTGTCCGCAATGAGTGTACTATTCGACATTTTCGACTCGATGGCCCCTGTCAGCTGCGCTGCAAATGCTTCACTATCGATGATCACCATCGATTCTGTATTTAAAAAGGCAGATCGAGAATCCAAATTGTAGGAACCCACTGCGCTTAATCGTTGATCATAGACAACTGATTTACCATGCAAAGAATAAGGCTTTGAATATTCATAAAGCCTTGCCCCCGTTCCAACGATACTATCCCTACGCGCCAAGTATCCGGAAAAAGCGATCGCATTCGGGGTTGATGCCGTAGAGTTGGTAAGTATCGTCCAATCAGCCTTTGAATCCAGCTTCTTCGGTACATATTCCTTCAAGGCATCCGCGGGAACAATATAGGGACTTTGAATAATTACCGATTGATTGGCATTCGCCGCAATATCCAATAAAGATCTCCACACAAAAGGGTATTTATTGAAACGTTCGATTGGATTATGAATGAAGGACACTTTTTTAGTAGGTGTTGTAGCCTTGCTCCAATCGACGGATGGATGAACGAAATCGGCTTCAGTTTGCAAAGCTGCGCTGTATTGTTTCACCAATGCATCTCTTTCACGTTTCCCTTTTTCCGTTTGCCTTTTCGAAAGGTTTGAAAAGACATCGCTCGTATACGGATGGTTCCATAATTCGTTCATATAGACCTTCATTTCAACGATTACACTATCTTTTTCCTCTTTAGCATTGAAAATGAGTACATCCCTGTCATAGACAAAGTTCCTCGGCGGCTTGCTGGCTAAATACTTATCGGCGATATTTCTCCCTCCGATGATGCCCAACTTCCCATCTACAATGATGATTTTGTCATGAAGGCGATTATGCCAGGTCCACGGCTTAAATGGCTTAACGGTTTCGTAATATCTTAATTCAATGTTTTCGTGCGAGGCCAAAGCATAACGGGCACTGCTTAATTGACCTCTGAGTCCATGAGATATTCCATCCAAAAGAATTCGGACTTTGACACCTCTGTCAGCCGCTTCAATCAAGGCTCCAATAATAAGTTCGGTTGATTTGCCTTTTCCAAAAGCATAGTAGGCAATATTGATTGAATGCTGGGCTTCCTGGATCATTCGCATCCGGGCGAGTCCCGACTCATAGCCGTCTTCGAGAAGCAGGACACGATCCACGGTGGATTCCTTCTCACCCATATATGCACTCACATGTTTAATCGGCCTATTTTCCTTTTTTTCTGCTTTGGGGAAAAGAACCACTGCAGTCACCACTACATAAAGGAAATATAATAGAAAAACGATCAGAAATCCTATTATTGCCGTTTTTACAGTCATTGAGCACTCCCCCCTTCAAGCGATATTTTATTATTATTTGTAATATGCGAAGACTCTATTCACCATCTGCCATGCTTGATGTTATCGAGCGATGCCACTAACCCACTTTGCTTGATTTCTAGGTGCACTTTTTTTCTTTTTAAATGTGACAAAGTGGTGAACATGAAAGCCGTTGCATAATATGATATAGAAGGAGGGATTTCATGCTTAAACAACCTGGTAAAATAAGTATCTTCAATTATTGTTTTGCATTAGGGGTATCAGAAGTATTCTTTTTATCCAGCTTTTATCTTTCCATTCTTGACGTTTCATTATTTGTGATCACTTTACCATTTTCCGCTTTATTTCTAATGTTCTCCTTGTACCTATTCCTTCGAACGCACAAAGCAGTAAAGACCTTACCCAACCAAGAGGAACGAAGAAGCGAAATTCATGCATTCTATCATCAATCTTTCGGGATTTTCACGATCATTTTTTTCACTTTACTTTTTGTAGCTTTAGCCTTTATTCCCTTGCTCGGAAACGGCGGGCATTTCTATCTACTTTATTGTTTACCTATGGCCTTGCTTTGTATGATCCCTTCGATTGTATCTTATAAAGGAATTAGATTATTCAAACTGGAAGCCGGCGGGAAATTAACGAAAATCTAATTATTTACCAAAGCTTCGTTTCAGGAAACTCTGGAAATGGTCAAAGAAACCGATCGGTGCTCTTTCCATATTTTTTTGTTGGTAAGTCAGTAGCTACTCAATTATGAAAGTAACCCTTTTCCTACATACATCTGGCCGGATGGTATGGAGGAAAAGGGTTACTTTTTTAATGTACCGAGCTGTTTGTAGCACATTTCTTGTATATTTTATTTACGAAAAACCTTGTATTACTATACCAACCATGTAATTTAATAATCTGTCCCATTTAGTTAACTTCTACATGCGGACGTAAAACTAAATGGGGGTTTGACCGCTTTCACATATAAACCAACTAAACAAATAAGTTAAATAAAATGAGAAATGGGAACAAGCTCTACTGTGAATAACCCCAGAACAAGAAAAGAAGAACTTAACATGAAATAAAGACTTCTTTTCTATGAGACTTATTATTAAGAAATGCAAAAGTAATTTGTCTTTCATTTGACGGAGAATAGCTTTTCTTGTATGATCGTCTACTTGTGGAACACTGCAGAATAAACTTTCGGTAACCCTTTTTTCCCCTGCAAAGAATTTATCAATACTCCCGACTCCACCGTAAGCATAGAAAACATATATCCCACTAAACCACACTGCAGGCCAGTTCTCTATGGATAACACATTTTCATTAAACCTTTTTTAATAAAAATAGATTCCCTTTAAATAGGATTCTTAAATATTAGTTGATACGATCATCTCCAAGTTTAGAGGCCTTTTAGGTCAATGGAATGATATTTAAACTGAAATTTTGGTGAAAAAGGATGATACGAAATGGATGATGCAAAAACGATTTTAGTTACAGGCTACGCCAAAGTTCCTAAAGCACTACCAATGTTGGACATTCACAAACGTGTAGGGATTGTTCTTGAGATTAATGAAGTAACACATATCATAGAAAATGCAGATGTCACTTTCATCGCAAAGTTGCCTTGGGACTTTTTTAAAAAATTAATGATAGGATATGATTTATCCCAAGGAGTCAATCCATTAATTAAAACAATTCGTCAATATCATGAATCTCCATCCCGACAAGTTATTATTATGGCTTTACAAGCTGTCGAACAACGATATGGAGACTTTCTTAAACAATGAGGAACTGCTTGCCTTTTGATGTATCTCAGGAATAAAACCACATGTGTCAATGACTGCATCCTTATTACTCTCCTTTTGGAAAGAAATCATTACCACCTTTAAACCTTCTATGAAGTCCTACTTTATTTAGTTCGTTTCGCATTGCGTTAAACTTCATCTTAAAAACTTTGTATGTTAAACTCCTTTAGTGGGGATTATCTACAGGGAGTTTGGAGAAAATGAATAAGGGTATTTATTTTCTCTCCTTTCTCCAAATGGGAGTTTTTTATTGTTTGAAAATACAACAGGAGGATTCAACTATGCATTTATTGCCGCGGGAAATTGACAAGCTTATGATAGTGGTGGCAGCAGACCTTGCAAGGCGCCGGAAAGATAGGGGATTGAAATTAAATCACCCTGAAGCTTGTGCGCTCATCACTTATGAGGTATTGGAAGGCGCAAGGGACGGGAAAACTGTTGCTGAACTTATGGAATACGGGGCTACCATTTTGACGCAAGATGATGTCATGGATGGAATACCTGAAATGATTGATGATATTCAGGTTGAAGCAACTTTCCCAGATGGAACGAAGTTAGTGACTGTCCACAGCCCTATAAGATAAAAAGGAGGGATGACTAAATGCTGCCTGGAGAATACATTTTAAAAGAAGAAGAGATTATTTGTAATGAAGGAAGCACTGTTTTTTCCATTTCTGTTACAAATACGGGAGACCGACCTGTTCAAGTCGGGTCACACTTTCATTTTTACGAAGTAAATGAAGCACTCCGTTTTAATAGAAAAGAAGCTTACGGTAAGAGATTGAATGTCCCTGCTGGAGCAGCTGTTCGTTTTGAACCCGGAGATGAAAAAGAAATACAACTTATTAATTTTGCAGGAGAGCGTCGTGTATATGGGTTCAATAATAAAATAGACGGCAAATTAGAAAGTGAGGGTGAATCATGAGTTTTAGAATGTCCCGAAAGCAATATGCTGAAATGTACGGACCGACTACAGGGGACTCTATCCGCCTTGCAGACACAGATTTGTTTATTCAAATTGAAAAGGATTACACTACATATGGAGAAGAAGTAGTGTTTGGTGGCGGTAAAGTCATTCGGGACGGTATGGGCCAGCATCCCCTTGCCACCCGCAAAGACGACGGTGTTGCAGATACCATCATAACTAACGTCGTAATCTTGGATTACACAGGAATTTGTAAAGCCGATCTAGCCATTCGGGATGGCAAAATTTTTGGTATTGGTAAAAGTGGAAACCCGCTCGTTATGGACAATGTGGATATTATCATTGGCGCATCTACAGAAATCATTGCCGGTGAAGGCCTGATTGTGACTGCTGGAGCCATCGATACCCACGTTCATTTTATCAATCCGGAACAAGTACAGGTCGCACTGACGTCTGGAACGACAACATTAATCGGCGGCGGTACTGGTCCTGCAGCTGGATCCAAGGCTACTACGGTTACTCCCGGCGAGTGGAATATTCATCGCATGCTTGAAGCTGCAGAAGGCCTCCCTATTAACATTGGCTTTACAGGTAAAGGTCATGCTGCTTCCATTGAACCTTTAACCGAGCAAGTGAAAGCTGGAGTTATCGGATTAAAAGTTCATGAAGACTGGGGAGCCACAGGTTCTTCTCTTGACTATGCACTAAGGGTAGCAGATGAATATGATATTCAAGTTGCCCTGCACGCAGATACATTGAATGAAAGTGGATTCATGGAAAATACCATGGCCGCAGTAAAAGACCGAGTCCTTCACATGTACCACACCGAAGGGGCAGGCGGTGGCCATGCACCTGATCTAATCAAATCGGCAGGTTATCATAACATTCTGCCATCATCAACGAACCCCACCCTCCCTTATACCGTAAATACTATCGACGAACACCTTGATATGGTAATGGTTTGCCATCATTTAAATCCTTCAGTTCCGGAAGACATTGCATTTGCAGACTCTAGAATTAGAAGGGAAACAATTGCAGCAGAAGATATTCTTCACGATATGGGCGTATTTAGCATGGTAAGCTCAGATGCCCAAGCAATGGGCCGTGTAGGAGAAGTCGTCCTACGCACATGGCAAGTTGCAGACAAAATGAAAAAACAAAGAGGCACCATGCAAGGAGATAGCAAATATTCCGACAATAACCGGGCTAAACGCTATATTGCCAAATACACTATTAATCCAGCCATTACACACGGGATTTCAGAGCATGTAGGTTCAATTGAAGTTGGAAAATTGGCTGATTTAGTCCTTTGGTCTCCGAAGTTTTTTGGAGTGAAGCCAGAAATGGTGCTTAAAAACGGCTTAGCGGTTACCGGGTTAATGGGTGATGCAAATGCTTCCATCCCAACTCCGCAACCTTATATTCATCGTCCAATGTATGCCCAGTTTGGGAAAGCCTTATCAAAAAGTTCGGTGACTTTCATTTCTCAAGCTGCCTATGATGCTGGTGTTCATGAGAAACTTGGATTACAAAAAATGATTTTACCTGTTGGCGGAATACGGACCCTGACTAAGAAAGATATGAAATTAAATGGGGAAACACCTGATATTACTGTTGATCCGCAAACATATGAAGTGAAAGTAAATGGTGAGCTGCTGACATGTGAGCCGGTTGATACCGTTCCAATGGGTCAGCGATATTTCCTATTCTGAGGTGAAGAGTATTGATTATTGAAAAAATCGTCACTAATTTAGAAAAGATGGATACTAACGAAATTAAAAAGCGTCACATAGAAAAAGTATACTTGGAAAGTGCACATTTAATGAAGCGCATCCAAAGGGTCAAGACGGATCACGGTAATGAACTTGGTATTCGGTTAAAAGAGCCTCGAGATCTTTTGGCTGGGGATGTATTATATATGGACGATAAAAATATGATCGTCATAGATGTGCTGTCAGATGACTTACTAGTTATCAGTCCCCGAAGTATAAAAGAAATGGGCACAATCGCCCATCAACTAGGCAACCGTCACCTCCCTGCCCAATTTGAAGAGGATGAAATGCTGGTCCAATATGACTACTTGGTTGAGGAATTACTTCTGGAACTCGGAATTCCTTTTAAACGGGAGGAACGAAAAGTGAAACAAGCGTTCCGTCATATAGGCCACAGTCATGAATAATCATATTCTCTCTTTGTTTCAGCTTTGTGACTCTAATTTACCTACCGGCGCCTTCAGCCATTCTTTCGGTTTGGAGAGCTATATACAAGAAAATCAAGTTGTAGACAAGGAGACATTTTTCCAGTGGCTGAAAGTGTATTTACATGAGCAGCTCATCTACACAGATGGGCTTGTCTCGAGTCTCGTTTATGAAGCCCTAATGAAAGAGGATATTCAGGAAATCTGGAAATTGGATCGCCTGATAACTGTCCAGAACTTGCCGAGGGAAACACGGGAAGGAACGCAAATGATCGGGGACCGAATGCTTAAACTCACTGAATCACTTTATGATATGCCCATACTCTCGCATTACAGAGCGGAAATTAAGAAAAAGAGTTCATTTGGCCATCCAGCCATTGTATTTACGATGGCAGCTCATGGACTTGGGGTAACAAAACAAGACACCCTCCTCTATTATTTATATTCTGCCATATCCAGCCAAGTACAAAATGCAGTCCGAGCCATTCCTCTTGGACAAACAGCAGGCCAAACGATCACTCACAATTTCATACCTGAAATAACACAAGCAGCGGTTAGAATCATGCAACTGACGAAAGACGACTTTGGCATTGTTTCACCAGGTATTGAGCTGTCTCAAATGAAACATGAGCGTGTTAACATTCGAATATTCATGTCATAGTTTTTTGAAAGAATCAGTAGTAAAGGACGTGTTTTAATGGAACCAATTAGAATCGGTGTTGGTGGACCTGTTGGAGCAGGTAAAACAATGCTTGTAGAAAAATTGACTCGCCATCTCGAAAATGAAATAAAAATGGCAGTTGTCACAAACGATATTTACACAAAAGAAGACGCTAAATTTTTAATCCAAAATGGAGTACTTCCAGAAGATCGGATCATTGGTGTAGAAACGGGCGGCTGTCCCCACACTGCCATTCGAGAAGATGCTTCCATGAACTTCGCCGCTATCGATGAATTAATCGAGCGCCACCCAGACGTTGAACTTATTTTTGTTGAGAGTGGCGGAGATAATCTTGCGGCTACTTTCAGCCCCGAACTGGTTGACTTCTCTATTTATATTATTGATGTTGCACAAGGGGAAAAAATCCCCCGTAAAGGCGGACAAGGTATGATCAAATCAGATTTGTTCATCATTAATAAAACGGACCTTGCTCCTTTTGTCGGTGCAAGCCTCGAAGTAATGGCAAAAGATACAAAAGTATTCCGTGGCGACAAACCATTCGTTTTTACAAACTTAAAAAATGATGATGGCCTTCCTGAAGTAATTGACTGGATTAAGCAGCATGCTTTATTAAAAGGTTTAGATTAATATGACGGATTGGACTGGCACTTTATCTCTGGAACTAGAAGATCGGAAAGGAAAAACCGTCGCGAAAAGGGTGTACTTTCAGGGTGCACTCAAAGTTATGCGGCCGATTTACTTTGATGATTCAGGGCAGGTTTGCTATTACCTTCTAAATCCCGGTGGCGGCTATTTAGATGGCGATCGATACAAGATGGAGATATCAGTTGATGAAGGATCCAGAGTTACTTTAACTACGCAATCGGCGACAAAAGTATACAAAACGCCAAAAAGCCATGCCTATCAGGAAACCAACATATCCTTACAAAAAGGTAGTTATTTAGAATACCTTCCAGATCCACTGATCGCTTATGAAAATGCTCATTATAAGCAAAAAAATGTGGTTTATATGGAAAGCGGAGCAACTTTCATTTATACGGATATTCTTACTCCCGGCTGGTCCCCGGGGGGCAAAAAGTTCAGCTATAATACTATTCAATTAATTACCGAAGTTTTTTTGGATGGAGCGCTTGGTGTGTTTGACCATATTAAATTAATACCTGAAAAACAATCGATATCGGGTCTAGGTTTCATGGAAGGCTTTACCCATCTTGGGTCAATGATCGCAATCAGCGAATATACGAACGATGCCCTTCTCGATGAATTGTATGAAACTATTCAAATGGAAGAAACGAGTTTTAAATTTGGAATTTCAAAGTTGGCAGTGCCCGGCCTTAGCATACGAATCCTTGCGAACTCTACCCAGGTCATTGAACGAATTTTGAATCAGTGCCATAAGGTCATCAGCGAGAAGTGGAATAATCGTACACCAGGCTCATTACGAAAATATTAATACATTCATCGGATGCTGATTCCTAAAAGGCAAAGAACAGATGTTGAGTATGGAATTATACCGAGTACCTTCATTAACAGTTTGCAGTGTCCTATTGTGCGATTAAAGACCGACTTTTCATGAACTGTTCCCTATTATATGGACAGTCTTAAATAAAGACCTATATAATAGACAATTAATAGATAATTTCCATTCAGGATTTGGGCCGATTTTGCAACTCCAGAACATTTTCGAAAATCCAGAAAAAAAATCCAATTATAAACTTTCATGAGAGGGGTTACATTATGTCTGAAGATAAGAATGCAAAACCCGAATTTGAAGATTTTGAAGTGGAAACAGTATTTGAGAATCGTGTTCATGAGCGACATGGATTCACTTTTAAGGTCCAAGGCGATGAATTCAAGGGACATTTTCATGAAGATGAGATCTATTGGCTCCACCCACATCCGAAACAAAAGATTGGGGAAAGTAAAGTAAAAGCAATTGAATCTACCATACATTCATTAATGCGACACTATGGCATTTCAAAAGAGATTGCAGACTTTGAATTAAAACCAGCATTTGAAGACCGGTTACATGAACGCCAACAATTTTCTTTGCAAGTGCAGGGAAAGGAATTCAAAGGCTTTATTCACGAAGGAGAAATCCAATGGTTCCATCCTCAGCCAAAGCAAAAGCTTAAGGATGATCTTATTGAGGCAATTGAAACAGAAATCCATCAAAAAGCAGCGAAACAAGTAAATGAAAACAAAGAAAATATTTAGCAATAAATGACATAAGAAAAGGAGGTCTCTGTCAAAGGGACCTCCTTTTCCTATGTCATGAGTTCATTTCTTATTCTTATCTCCACTAAAATCATTAAAATCAAGCACACGCTGACAAAGTCTTTGCATTAATCTCGTTTCATGGGTGACAACGATAATTCCCATCTCTCTCTTTTTAGCAATTTCAATGAGTGCCTGCCAAATTTGGGCTTGTGTGATTGCGTCAAGCATTGTTGTCATTTCATCTGCAATTAAAAAACGTGTATCAGGCCCCAATGCACGGGCAACACAAAATCGTTGCAGCTCTCCTCCAGATAGTTCGTTAGGCCAGCGTGCTAGCCATTCCTGCTCAATCCCCAGTAATTCTAACAACGCTTTATCAGGTTGATATCCTTCATTAAGAATCTTATGCATCTTCCATTTAGGATTGATTGCCTTCTCTGGATGCTGAAGGACCATTTGAACAGGATGATATCCGTTCAGTGGCAATGATGCTCCATTTAAGAGTACCTCTCCCTCAATAGGTGTTTCAAAACCCGCCAATATCCGGCAAAAGGTTGTTTTCCCTTGTCCACTGGGGCCCTTGATACCCACGACTTCCCCTGGTTTTAGCGTCAAATTGACTCCTTGGAACAACCATGGTCCATCTCCATATCGAAATCCGATATCTCTTGCTTCAAGTTGCATGAAAACACCTCACCATTCCGCCCCGAAGGCCTCGCATTTCAGGTTGTTCCTGTCGGCATACGGGAGTCGCCATTTCGCAACGCGGCGCAAATAAACATCCTGCTGGCAATGAACTTGGATGAGGTTGAGCACCCGGAATTGGAGTAAAATCATTTTGAGGTAACGCTCTCCACAAAGCCTTACTATATGGATGACGCAGTTCCTCACCCTGTCCTGTAAAGTTCTCCGCCGGGGCTATCTCAACTGTAGTTCCTGAATAAAATACAGCAATTTTATCAGCAATATTTAGGGTCGATTCAATATCATGAGTGATCAGCATCACTGCACAACCATTGTCTGCAACCTCTCTAAAATTATTTAATGCTTCCATTATGACAACGGGATCGAGCCCTGGAGTAGGCTCATCCGCAATAATCACCTTTGCCCCGCTTACCATGGCAGTTGATAGAAGTGTCCTCCTCGCCATACCTCCAGAAAGTTGAAATGGATACATATCCTCCACCTCTGGCCGTAGGTGATAGCGCTCAAAGACCTCTCGTTGGACCGATACAGCATCACCGGATTTTACTGATGTTCGGACCTGATTTCCAACGCGCATCAGTGGATCAAGAAAGTTTACCGATTGTGGTACAAGGGCAATTTCCTTACCTCTTAATGCGGTTTGCCGAGCAGTGGTGAGATCCTCTCCTGCATATTTAATCCGTCCACTAATACTCGCATTTCTTGGCAATATCCCTAAAATGGCATGTGCGAGCAGACTTTTCCCCGATCCACTTGCTCCTACAACGGCAAGAACCTCACCTGCCTCAAGAGTGACATTTAAACTTGATATAACTTTATGATTTTGCTTTTTAAATCCATTATATTGCTTAAAGGATACTGATAAATTTTCTACTTCAAGAATAGGCATTTGTTAACTCCTCTTAAAATCGAAAGTAGCATTCGGGTGACTAATCGTGAGCCCTATTAGGATCCAAGTGCAACCGGATATTTTCTCCTATCTGATCAAACGTTCTCACGATAATCAATAAACATAGCCCTGGAAAAAAGGCAAGCCACCACATACCTGAAGATAAATACTTCATAGATTCTGATAGAATAATTCCAATTGCCGGCTCGTGAGGAGACAATCCCAAACCTATAAATGTAACAGCTGCCTCATGTAAAATAACATGAGGAAACAATAGCATGAACCCAATTAAAAGCTGCGGGAAAACATGGGGCAGAATATGATGGAAAGCGATCCACCATCGAGATTTCCCCATTTTCTGAGAAACCTGAACATATTCTGCTGAACGAACTTGCATGACCTCTGCCCGGATGACTCGGGCAAGGCTTGGCCAATGAGTTAAAGTTAAACCAATTACAATCCCTTTAAATCCTCCCCCTAATGTAAAAGCGATTAGAATAAGGGTTACGAGATGCGGTACACTCAGAAATAGGTCGATGAGCCATGAAATGAGACGATCCGCCATTTTTCCCATTGTTGCAGCTGCCATCCCTAAGAATAGAGCAATTGACGCGCTTCCCATCGCTCCAATCAATCCAACCCCCATACTTAAGGAAAGTCCCATTACCGTACGTGTAAACATATCTCTACCCAACCAATCCGTACCAAAGGGATGAGCTAATGATGGGGGATCATTTCGCTCATTAAGATTCGTCTCGATTCTCCCCTCATCAATAAAGATACCACCTACTATGACAAGTACTAAAAAAGCAAGTAAGATTAGGATCATATAAAGTGTCCGCTGCTTTCGATTTAGAGCAAATCGTTTAACATTATCTTTATTTTTGTTTTTGAGGCCTGGAATCATAACTTCTCCCCTCCCTCATTCTGGGATCTAATAAACGATAGCTTAAATCAGCCAGTAAATTTCCTGCAAAAACAAATATTGTACTACATATAACCAATCCCAATAAAAGGGGGACGTCTCCCCTAAGCCCAGCTTCTACCGTAGCTTGTCCTAAACCGGGATATGAAAAAACTTGCTCAGCCAGCACTGCTCCACCAAACAACTCACTAAAAGCCGCGAATTGTAAGGTAATCGCCGGCAAAGCAACATTACGCAATCCATGTCTCCAAAACAAGACAAATCCTTGTTCACCTCTCGCCCTAGCAAATAAGACATAATCACTAGAAAGAACATCAATCAGCTTCTGGCGAGTATGCAAGGCCACATTAGCAACCCCAACTATACTAAGCGTGATTGCCGGAAGAATAAGGTGCATGATTCGATCCATCATTGTGACATTTTCCGCAAGGACCCCAGCTGGAACTCCCATTCCAATCGGAAACCATCTTAGCCAAACGCCAAAAACGATAAGGATAAGGAGCCCCACCCAAAAGGTAGGAGTTGAAGCAAGAGTGAAACAGTACCATTTTATTATTCGATCGATCCAAGTCCCTTTTTTCATGGCCGCTATAACACCCATGGAAAATCCAATTATCCCTGATAATATCCAGGCTGATATCATGAGTGCCAGGGAATTTAAGAATCGTTCACCGATAATGTCCATTACCGGGCGGCGAAATATCATTGAAGTTCCTAAATCACCCGTAAGTACCGCAGATCCCCAATTCAAGAATTGCACCATGACTGGTTGGTCCACACCCCAATATTCAGCTATCTTCTCCCGTTGCTCAGGACCCACCTTCAACATATCGGCTCCGATATAGGCTTGGATTGGATCAATCGGAGAGTTTTTTATTAATAGAAAGGAAATTAAACAAATGGCAATCAATAATGTGACCATTCTTAATCCTTTCAATAATAGAAATAATCCTAGCTTTCCACCTCTAAGTTTACGCATAATTAGTTGGACCATTTCCATTCAACTATGTTATCTGTTGCAGGCCAACCATGCCCATGTACATGGATTCTTTGTTCCCCGATATCAAGTCCATCTTTCACTAAGTACAAATGATCAATATTCACTAACCAGGCCCATGGAGCATCACCCTTTGCACTTAAGCCCGTTGTTCCATCCCATTGTGCTTTTTTCCAATACTCGATTGCTTCTGTTTCACTTGTAGCAAGAAGGGCCTTATCAAAGTATTCATCCACCGTTTTATTTTGATAATATCCGGTATTATAAAAGTCTACCCCTGCAAATTTGCTACTATAAATGTTATACATCTCATGAGGGTCATGGCTCCCCCAACCTAATAGGACTGCATTTGAATACATTTTCTTTTCAATAATATCCCAACTTCCTCCTTCTACTTTAATCTGGATTCCCAGTGGCTTGATCATATCGGCCACAGAAATTGCAAGAGATTGCCTGATTGCATCACTCGCCAAGTAATAAAGAGTGAATTCAGCTTTCAAAGAATCCTTCTCAAGAATCCCATCTCCATCTGTATCCTTCCATCCGGCTTTTTTCAAAAGTTTCCGCGCACCGTCAAAATCAGCATCTTTAATGGTTGTATCCGGGTTCCACCAAGGAAGGCCATCCACTGAAGTATAAGCTGGTGTACCACGCCCCTCTAAGACTCCATCAACTAACGCTTTTCGGTCTACCGCAATATTAATCGCATGACGAATCGCTGGATCAGCAGTTACATCGTTACCAATTGGTAAGCCATCTTCAGTAAAGTCCCCTGATTTTACAAATGGAAAGACGATTCCTCGATTATCAACTGTTTTCACCGATTCCAACCTCATTCCAGGCACTTCCTGGTTACTAAATGCAGCTGGTATATAAGCAAGATCGACCTTCCCTGCTTGTGCAGCAGCAAAAGATGCATCCTCGTTTAGAAATAGAAAGGTAATCTTTTTAAAATACGACTTTTTGCCATAATATTCAGGATTAACCTTTATAATGAGCTGTTGCCCTTTGTCCCATTGAACGAGCTGATAAGGTCCTGACCCTATAGGATTTTCAGCATAGTCAGCGCCATAAGCATGTTTTGGAACGATTCCTGTTCCTACTAAGGAATTAACAAATGTTGATTGAGGATCTTTTAACGTGAATTTTACGGTGTAATCATTGATCGCCTCCACTTTATCCATACCATTAAGATCAACGACCGACCCATTGTTTGTAGCTGTTTCAAATGTAAAGACTACATCGTCGGCGGTTAATGGTTCGCCGTCTGAAAATTTCACATCCTTACGTATGTTCACTGTCCAAACCTTGCCATCTTCATTGACTTTATAACTTGTTGCAAGATCATTTACAATGTTAAGCTTGTTATCTCTTTTTAGTAGAGTACTTTGGAAAAGCGGTGAGCCATAACGTCCCCATCCGGCCGTTGGATCAAAACCTGCTTCAGGCTCTGAACCAAATGCCATCACAAGCTCATCCTTTTTCTTCTGATTAACGTCACCATTTGAATCATCAGATTGATTGGATTCTAATTGATTGCAACCCATTAATATAATAGAAGAAACTAAAGTAATTAATATAATAATTCCAAACATTCTTTTTCTCATTTGTTCCCACCTCATAATTTATAGTCTTAAATAAGTCGCTACTTCACAGATATAAAATAAGGCTGTTTTCGCATACTTTGTTGCTATTTACCAAGTAAAGCGGTGTCGTTGATTTCCCCTCCAGATGCTCGCTTTCCGCGGGGCGGGCGGTGAGCCTCCTCGGCGTTAACGCCTGTGGGGTCTCACCTGTCCCGCTGCTCCCGCAGGAGTCTCGCACTTGCGCTCCAATCAACCTTAAATCGTTTAGTTTTTAAAAACAACACTCTTTACGAAAAGAGCCTAAAATAAAGGAGAAATACATGGGTGTATATATCACCCTATTTAAAGGAATAAACAGCCAACTTGGTAAAAAGCATTTTATTCAAGATTCATATGAAACAAATGTCCATACTAAGCAGGTGCTGTTGTTACAGGAGGTATTAGAAATCTTGTCTAAAATGAAGAGGAATGCGGGTTTATTGGCGCCTAAACTATATTAAAATAGTATAAGACGAGAAGATTCCCTATGATGATTAGGAAACTTACTCGTCTATTCTTTATCTAATATTAGATTTTCTACTGAAGGACTCGCTTTGCAAGATATTAGTAAAGAACTATTTCTAAACAACAATGGGAACCGACTTTTTGTCAAGTATACGATTATTTCGATTATTAAACAACTTTATTAGTAATAATAAATCAATTTGATATAGTTTCTAGCGTAAATGACCGTTCAGAAATGAGATTTTGAGAGGCAAACGCGGGATTTTGAACAGACCCATTCGAATCCAGACATAAAAAGAATACAGGGGACTTAACAAATCTCAATAATGGAACACTAAGGCTCAAATGATCTATTTTTTTTCATCCCAATATACCAAATTGCTTTTCTGTATTTATTTGTTATTTATATCCAAAATAGGTGCAATTAGTCTTCTTATTATATCCATGCCTTACAAAAAAAAATCCCACATAAAGTGAGAAAATTCTTTGCATGTATATCCTTTATTGTTCCACTACACGGCCATCTTTATAAATGTGGAACCACCCAATCGTTCCTGTGCCGCCTTGATCGATCCAATCTTTATTAGCTGCTTTATAGTTGTAATAGGATTTTCCTTTGCCATCTTTCAGCAATCTGCCATCACCGCTGAATACGATCCTGTTCCCCAGCTTTTTCTTCCCTAAAGCGATCGCGTCTTTCTCCGTGAACTGTTTTCTTTCCACCTTATTCTCATCTAAAGCAGCCCATGTCAGCGGACCGACGATACCATCTGAACTCAAGTTATGATCTACTTGGAACTCCCTTACCACATTTTGTGTTTGGGTACCGAAAATCCCTTCTACGCCTACACTATATTTAACATCTTTAAGGCTTTGCTGTAAGTCTCTTACATAACTTGAACGTGAGCCTTTCCTGAGGGTCGGGCGCGTTTCCGCCTTCGTTTCGATTTTCTCCTTTGTTGCTGCGTGGGTAATTGAAGTTCCCGTTCCTAGTGGAGCCAACATCAGGGCAACTGTTGGAATGATGACCAATAATTTTTTCTTCAACACATATAACCTCCATTCATTTGATCACCCCTGCAGGTTTCTGGCACTTTCCTTGGAGCCCATTCATTATAACGTAAGGAGTAGTTTCATTGGGGCTTTATTACTTAATTTATAAAAAATGGTAAATAGTATCCATGGTATGCATTAAGCTTATATGATGGAGGTCCCTTTTATTGGCTAAAACAAAATGATCCCTCTAAAGGGATCATTTTGTTTTAGTGATTTTATGGCTGTTGTTGATTCTGCCCTTGCATCCCAGTTCCCATGCCCATCAAGTTAGTGGCAAGCGGCACCATATTTTTCATTTTCCCGCCATTTCCACTCAACATTTGATAAGTAGCAATACCTACTCCGACCGAAGCGACAACTGGCAAAATTTTATTCATGTTAGCCTTCATCTTAATCACCTTATTTTATATATTTTTGTTCATTTCCTGAACTCTTATATCTTGTTCAAAAAAACCCAAAAAATTCAAGATGATTGTAACCGAAACTATTAGTTATAAAAATACGTTTTAAAGGGAAAATTCTTTCAGGAGGGATATTATGCAAGTACTCTTCGAATGAGGTGAATATTCATATGCCAATGTTAGATGTGGACGGTATTAGCTTGTATTATTCTGTTAAGGGAAACGGTGTTCCTATTGTTTTTATTCATCCTCCAGTACTGACAAGTGTGAATTTCCAATACCAACTGAAGGAATTATCCGAGGAGTTCAAAGTTATCACTTTTGATATTAGGGGTCACGGAAGAAGTCAGTATTCAAGACTGCCAGTAACTTATCCCCTGATTATAGAAGATATCAAACATCTGTTGGATCATTTGGAAATAAAAAAAGCTATCATATGCGGTTATTCAACCGGAGGCTCGATCGTATTGGAATATTTGCTGACTTGTGGCGATAGGGCTCTAGGAGGCATTGTAATAGGTGGAATGTCAGAAGTGAGGGATAAATATTTAAAGCAAAAGATTTCCTTAGGAATATCCCTTGCAAATAAAGACGCAGTTCCAATCCTAGCGCTTTCCATTTCATGGAGCAATTCAAATACAGGAAAGTTGTTCAACGAAATGTTTAATGACGCCCTGAAGGGAGATGCCCGAAATATCGAGCAGTATTACCATTATAGTTTGCATTATAACTGTACACACCAGCTAGAGAAAATCAACATGCCCATTTTACTGGTCTATGGTAAAAAAGATAAACCATTGCATCATTACGCTTATTTATTACATGAAAAATTGCCATATACGGAATTAAAATTCATTGAACATGCCAATCATCAGGTCCCTACAAAAGCGGCTAATGATTTAAATGAAAGCATTAAGCGTTTTATCCATACACGAACTGTTTGATTCTATCAACTGATAAAATTAATGGAGTGAAAAAAATTGGGAAGAGATAAAAGCATACTGATTCATTTATTATTTCTATTGCTAGTCACTGCCGTTTTTATTTGGTCAGTCATTAAGCCTGAAGGATACTTGATATGGACAATGGAAGTATTTCCTGCCGTTGTGTTTCTGATTTATATACTTGCTACATATAATAAATTCCGCCTCACTACATTATCCTATTTCGTTATTGCCGTTCTTTCAATCACCATGTTCATCGGTGGCCATTATACGTACTCAAAAGTCCCTGCATTTAATTGGCTAAAAGATCATTACGATCTAAACCGGAACCACTATGATCGGTTTGGGCATTTCCTGAAAGGTTTATTTGCGATTGTGATTAGAGAAATATTAATACGTAAAACCCCTCTAACAAAAGGACCGTGGTTATTTGCTGTTACATTAAGTTTTGCGCTTGCCATTGGTGCCTTATATGAAATCATCGAATGGATAACTGCCATTGTTTCAAATGGTGGAAAAGCTTCAAAAGAATTTTTAGGAACACAAGGTGATATTTGGGACGCACAATGGGATATGTCGTTAGCATTAATAGGCTCTATCCTTGTATTGTTCACCTTGTCCAAACTTCATGACAAGCTGTTACGAAAAGTGAAAAATTGAGAAGAAAAAAAGATGAAATATTGGGTCCGACCTTGTAAAGGCTAAAGGATTACAATCAGGATCTTCACGAAGCCCTTTAATATCTTTTACATTAGAATTTGATCGTTAATATGATGCTCCATATGTTCTATGGAAATCAACAGCATTCTCAGACCCAAAAGAAAAAACCGAAATCAACAAAAGATTTCGGTTCCACTATAGACAAACTCGAAGGTAAGTCAGTTTGCCTGAAGTTTTTTATTTAAAAGCGTTTCAGTTGATTTCAGAAATCCGCTCCCTTTCCGCCGACTGTCTGCCAAGCCTCCTCGACGCAAGCGTCTGTGGGGTCTCGCCAAGCCAGTTATTCGGCAGGAGTGTCGCATATTTCTTCAATCCAATAAGGTTTCATTAAACTATGAAAAACTGTATAAATCGTATTTACTTACAGTTTTTTATTTAAAAAACAGACCAGTTGATTGGAGCGGGTGTTCGAGACTCCTGCGGGAAAAGCGCGTCCAAGGGAGCCCCCGCAGGCGCAAAGGCGCCGAGGAGGCTCCCGGACCGCCCGCGGAAAGAGAGTGCCTGTAGTGGAAATCATTTTACAAACCCTAAAAAAACATCCAAACCTTATTTTGTTGACTGAACCAAATTTCTAACCAGTCATGATTGTACTTGCTTACTTCCCTTTTTTTCATTGATGGCTTTTTGATCGATTTTTATATAGATGCGTTCCACTTCCATTTTGTCATGCATTAGAAGTTCGCGGTTTTCCTTTAGCAGTTCAGTATAAGATTTCCTTCTCCTAGACATTTTTTAATCCACCTCTCAAGTGATTGAATTCCTTTTGTAAAACAACGATCGGAAGCTCGTATAGTTGTTTATTATATTTTTTAAAAATCCCTAATTTCAGAAGTTCTTGTATAAGTTCCTCTTTTTTTACTTCTCTCTTTGAACTTAATTGGGTAATCATCAAGGACCCTCCTTAACAAAAATGCTGACTTTCGGTATTTCGGACTGCCTAGCATCCGATCCCACATGCAGAATCTCCACTTCTTCCTATTGCTTCCCCATATAAGGGCATGCTCTGCAAAGTCTTCACATTCACTTAATTGTTCGTATGTATTGCTTTCATGGTGTATTTTCAATACTCGATCATATACATCAAATCCAAATTGCTTCATTTTATCGGAAACGATATCTATCGCGGCGCACGGTTTCGAATGGGTCAAGTCGCCGGCACCAAAGAATGCGACCTTCCCTCCAGCAAAGTCCACCTGGTCAATTTCTTCATAAAACTCGTGTGCTTCATACGGTAAATCTTCAAGACTCCATGTATATAAACCAATAAAGGCCAAATCAAAATCCTTTAAAGCATCAACTTCAACAGTATCCAATCTTTCCATATATACTTCACAGCCGACAGCCTTCATTCTATTCTTTATGTTTATAGCCATTTTCTCGGTATTACCGGATAAACTGACATAACCAATGAATACCTTCATCCATATCACCTTCCTAATTGAGAATTAATTTCATTACACAGTTTACTATAAATGAAAATGATTCTCATTGTCAATTATTTGTTCCCCATATATGTAATGCCGCTGGAACGTTTCTTCAAAAAAAAGAGCACGTTTTACTCTTTAAGAGTAAACGCGCTCTTGGTTAATCTAGTATCCCAACCCTAAATCTTTGAATTAATAAAATTTCACAATATCTTCGAAAGGCAGGAACGTTTTTTCTCCTGGTTGTTCATTCGGCTCACCAAATGGCATTTGAGCTATCAACGACCATTTCCCTGGAAGATCCCAAGTCTTCATCACTTCTTCATCAATGATTGGATTATAATGTTGTAAAGATGCCCCTATACCTTCCGCCGATAAAGTCATCCATATTGCATACTGAAGCATCGCATTTCCTTGATGGGACCAATATGGAAACTGTTCTTTATAGGAGGGTGCTTTTTCTTGCATTTGTTCTATTGTTTCTTGATTTTCAAAGAATAGAATAGTACCCGCTCCATCACGAAATCCTTGTAATCGTTCTGCTGTTGCCGCAAAGCTCTCTTCTGGAACACGGGAACGAAGTGTTTCTTTTACAATATCCCAGAACTTTTCATGCTCGTCATCCATCACTACCACCACTCGTCCACTTTGCATATTAAATGAAGTTGGTGCATGTAAAGCCGTTTTTAATACTTCATTCATCCTTTCTTTCGTAATATTTTCGTTCTTTTTCACCTTACGGATGGAACGGCGATTGATAATGGCTTCTTTTAAATTTGTTGTAGTTGCTGACATTTTGATTCCTCCAAATTATGATGTTTTTAATTTTTTGGCTGTTTTCGCTTACTTTGTTGCTATTTTCCAAGTAAAGCGGAGTGGTTGATTTCCCCTCCAGATGCTCGCTTTCCGCGGGGCGGGCGGTGAGCCTCCTCGGCGTAAACGCCTGTGGGGTCTCACCTGTCCCGCTGCTCCCGCAGGAGTCTCGCACTTGCGCTCCAATCAACCTTAAATCGTTTCGTTTTAAAAACAACAATCTTTACGAAAAGAGCCTATTTTTTTTAATCCCCAGAAGGTTTTTAGCAATTCCCCTTACCATCACATTGCAAGCCCTCAAGTTCATTCCGTTCATTTTTTGCTTCTTCCTTCTCAATGACTTGCGCTAACCTTTCTTTACTGGCTAGTCCTTGAATAACTTCATCACCAATAATAAACGTTGGGACAGCCCTGATATCCGCTTCTTCATAAGCATGTTTCAGTGCATCTTGGTGCAATTCCCGATACTTTCGGGACACTAATGCTTCTCTAAAAGCATCTACAGGAAGTTCAACTTCATCCGCTAATTTTGTCAATACTTCAATATCTTCAATATTTTGTTCCTCTTGAAAAAACGCTGTAAATACTCGGTCGTGGAACTCGTTCCCTTTTCCGTGCTCCTTTGCAAAATGGCACCCTTCGAACGCCAAATGTGTATATGGATGCGGGGAGACACGGGGTAAACGCATATCCACTCCAAGTTTTTTTGCAACAGGGAGAATGTAAGAATCCCATGAATTCAACTTATCGGGTTCCTTCCATGGATCTATTTTGGAATGTGGACTCGGTCGCAATTCAAATGGCATCCATTCCACTTCTACATCCTTTTCCTCCATGATTTCGTCCAAAGGACCTTTACCTAAAAAACAAAATGGACATATAAAATCAGAATACGCTTTAATTTTCACTGTCATTATATATTCCCTCACTTTTCATCATTGGCTAAACTTGTAATCAAACCAGTTACAACACAAACCAAAAAATATATATCATTGCCACTAGCTGTAATCATTTTAGTTACAGGTTGAAAGAAAGTCAACCATTATTTTAAAAAAAATAAAGAACATGCACCATTTTACAGAAAAAAAAAGTTTGTAAAGAAAGCGTTGCTTCTCTACAAACTTTTTATTATTACATTTCGATTTGTTCGTTAACGGGTTCTCTCTTTTTCTTTCTCTGTTTTTTCGATTTTTTATAGTGCAGCAATTCGTATATACATGGAATGACGATAAGTGTGAGCAGTGTAGACACAGCTAGCCCGCCAATGACAACGATCGCTAAACTTTGTGAAACCAAGCTTCCTGTTTCAGCTTTTTTATACAATAGGGGCAGCATGGCACAAATCGTTGCTACAGCCGTCATTATGATCGGACGGAATCTTGTAGCTGTCGCTTCGACGATCGCATCACGGATAATCATTTTTTCTTCGTTTTGTTTGACTCGATCCAGAAGCACAATCGCGTTTGTCACAACAACTCCAATTAACATGAGAGCACCCAGCAGTGCTGTAATATCGACTGGAATTCGGCTGATAACCAATCCTAATACCGCTCCAATGGCAGCGAATGGCAAGGAAAATAGAATGGCGATCGGTGCTTTGATCGATTTAAATGTTATCACCATGATTAAAAAGACAATGCCGATCGATATTAACATCGTAAGGAACAAATCGGAAAAATCATCTGTTTGCTGAGCACTGGCTCCCCCGACTAGAATATCTACATCATTCGGAATATCAAGTCCTTTGTTCTTCTCTTTATCTCCGAATATCTCAAGATTTATTTTGCTTGCAATATCGGAAAGCTTAGTCGGATCTACCGTTGCCTTCAATTGAAGATACGTTTCCCCATCTTTATGGAACTGCGTTGTTGCACTCTCCTCGCTCTTTAAAGAAGCGACCTTTGACACTGGGGCCAGACCGCCATCTGTCATGATCGGAATGCTTTTTAAATCCTCTGGTTTTTTAGGATCTAAGATTGGTTCAAGGACGACAGGTGTCTGCTTATCCTGTAAAGTTATATTTCCGATAGGCGTTTTATTAAGCATGATACCTAATTGTTGACCGATTTGTTCTGTATTGCCTTTAGCCGGATCTACCTTGAATGAATAAATGGTTTTCTTTTCGTCTTGGTTCGTTGTTACTTCTTCAATTCCTTTAATATCCTGTATACTTTCTTTGACCTTATTGGCCGTCAGTTCCAAATCTTCAACATTACTGCCGACCACATCTATCGTAATGTTCGTCTTTGATGCCCCCATCATAAAGGAAGAGGCTTGGGCCGTAAGTTTCGCATCAGGATAGTTTTCTTGTTCCTTTTCCATTTTTTTCAGAATCGTATCTACATTTGCTTTATCCTTTACCAGGATGCCGAAAATCGCTTCCGTCGGTGATGTGACTTCCCCATATTGTGCTGATTCGGCAGAGTTTCCTAATTGCATGAAAATATTATCCACTTCACTCATATCCTGCATCGTTTCTTCTAGTTCAATCGCTTTTTCCTTCACTTTTTCATAGGGCTGATCATTTGGATAAGTTAATGTCACGGAGACATAGTCTGCTGAAGAATTATCAATCGCCCCTTTTGGCATGGCAAAATATGTACCAATGGAACCGACAAACAACAGCATAGCAATAATCAAGACAACCCATTTATGGTTTAGTGACCAAGTAACGAGCTTGGTAAAACGCTTGGCCGGGCGATGTTTTGGCAGCTTCGTCCTTTTCAGCAATCCTGCACTCATTAACGGAACAACCGTTAATGCCACGATTAAAGAAGCCAGTAAAGAATAAGTGACAGTCAAAGCGAAAGGCAGAAGAAACTCTTGAAGCCCTCCATTCAATAAGGCAACCGGAAGGAAAACGGCTACAGTCGTAAGGGTTGAAGCTGTTATCGCCACTCCCACTTCTTTAGTTGCATCCATCACCAATTCAATTGAAATCTTCTCCTGCTGCATTTTCCGGAAAATATTTTCAATAACAACAATACTATCGTCCACCAAGCGCCCGATCGCTACAGCGACACCGCCCAGCGTCAAAATGTTCAGCGTCACTCCCGACAATGACAGCAAAAATAACGTAAAGCCAAGAGATAGCGGTATGGATACGATTGTAATGAATGTAGATCGTACATTCCGTAAAAAGACCATGATCACTATCGTGGCGAATAGCGCTCCCAGCAGAACTTCTTTTACCATTGTCTGAACGGAAGTCTCCACCATATCAGCTGTAGATAAATAAATGGTCGATTTCTGGTCGCTATACTTTTCATTAATTTCTTTCGCTACTTTTTCAACCTCTTTACTGATTGTGACAGCATTTGATTGACTGTCCTTGATAATGCTTAAATCAATGCTTTCCTTTCCATTAAAACGACTGATGAGGTTGCCATCCTTCGCTTCTTCAACTTTTGCTATCTCTCCAAGTGTGACATTCGGGGTGACCTTTAACGCTTTTAATTTTCCAATACTTGTTAAATCCCCAATAACCTTGATGTTACTTGCCTTCCCATCAATCACTTTTTCGCCTACGGCCAAAGCTGCATTCTGACCGTTAAGGACGTTCATGACATCTTGAATGGAGACTTTCTTTTTAGCCAATTCTTCATTATCCACCTTGACTGAAAGAACGGATTGGGAAACTCCAAATGTCTGAACATCCGAAACCCCTTTAATATCTTTATACAGAGGCTCTAATTCTTTCTTGGTAAAGTCTATATTTTCAGCTGTTAATCCATCCTTAAAAGT
Source organism: Peribacillus aracenensis (assembly GCF_025175645.1). Lineage (NCBI taxonomy): Bacteria > Bacillati > Bacillota > Bacilli > Caryophanales > Bacillaceae > Peribacillus > Peribacillus aracenensis. The sequence continues at coordinate 74,581 of NZ_JANZMJ010000015.1, read as the reverse complement.
AACGGAAACAAATGAAATGGGAATCATAGATGTATTTAACTGTGTAACAGTAGGCTTTGCCATGCTTTGTGGTAAAGCTACACTGCCTAAAGCCTCTTGAACATCAAGTTTTGCTTGTTTCATATCCGATCCGGCTTCAAAGAATAGATCTACTTTTGAAAACCCATCTCCCGTTGTGGAGTATATTGAACTCTTTCCCTTAACTCCAGTGACCGCTCTTTCAATCGGATCTGTAGCTTGTGCTTCCATCGTTTTCGAATCGGTGCCCTGCCCCATTGTGATAATCGTAACTTGTGGATTATCAGCAGATGGTAAAAATTCCATCGGCAGTTTAAAATAACTGACAACTCCTATCAACAAAATAAATATGGTTACCAATGAAACGGCAGCCTTGTTCTTAAACGACCACTTTGTAAAAAACTCCACGTACTAATCACCCCTGAATAAAATTTAAAAGAAAATAATTCCATTTAAAATCTTACCATATATTACTAGTATTTGAGCGTTAATTTTTTATTGATTTTTATTTTTTTTTATGTCTCTCTATGTGAAGAGCTTTTTTCCACATAAAAAAGGCTGCCGCAGCAGCCTTCAATTGTACAAGCCTATTTATATCCTTTGAAAAAAAGCATAACGATAGCCAAAACCATTACCCCAATAAACAATAACGGGCCGATGCCCGAGCTATACACGAAGTATACTTTGATGTGGCGAAAAAGGAGCACGACAAGAAATAGGAATAACAGGAAACACAAAATGATGATCAGAGCGGTATTTTTATTCCGGTACAAGTAACCAGCCCCATTTTAAAATAGCTTTTTCATGCGATTGCATGCCATACAACGAATTCCGTTAAGAAACAATATGCAGACCACGTTTTGTACTATTCTGTACTATATCAAATAAAAAAGGGCTGCCGCAGCAACCCTTTTCTTCGAAAATCGTACATTCGGTATAAATGGGACTACATTTCCTGAAGTTCATTGACCGTTACAAACGTATACCCTTCGTTCGTTAACTCCTGCAAGATCCCTTCAATCGCTTGAAGTTCTTTACCCGTATCATCATACATCGGATGCATCAGGATGATCGAACCTGGTTTTATATGTTCCTTCACATACTTCACTTTGTCAGAAGCGGTAGTGTAATAGCTATCTGGTTCCAGATTCCAGGTAACGGTCTCTCTATCATTTTCATTTAAATAATAAGGCAGACCTATGATTTTTTTCCCGTTTGGCGGCCGGACGTCAATTTCACCCTTATATCCGGAGTCCTGAATTAATTTATCCGTTTTCTCGATTTCCGCCTTGATAAAAGAAGGCGATTTAAAAACCATTCGCTTGTGGGAATACGTGTGATTCCCAATCTGATGTCCTGCTTCCGCTATTTTTCCAGCTTCCTCTGGGTATTTTTCGATTTCGTTACCAATCAGGAAGAAAGTAGCTTTTACATCGTATTTAGCCAATAACGGAAGGATCTGATTCACATTCTTCGATGGGCCATCATCAAATGTCAAAGCGACCACTTTTTCATTCGTCTCGACATTATCCGTTAATCCTCCGAATACCTGATATGTTCTCGAATTCATTAATTTATACGTACCAAGCAATAGCAGGAAAACAACCACGATTCCCAATCCAATGAATGTCAGTTTCTTTTTCATGCAAATACCTATCTTTCTATAAGTTTTTAATCCAATGACCTATTATAGCAAATCACTGAACGAAAACACTTATTGTTCACTTCCGTCACTTTACATGTATCAATTCAAAGCGCTCACACACAAGCAGCATATCTTCTTTAAAGGTGTGCCCGATCTTGTCCAATTGTTCTTTCAGCCATTTTTCATGAGCCTCCCACCAGTATGTATAGGTTCGATCTCCTTCCCCTTCTGCAATCGCAAACTCTTCACTCACTTCATTCATGGGCAATACTTCGACTTTCACTGTTTGGATGATGGCTAACGGCTCATCCTCACTGTTTAAAATAATGCTGTAGTCACCTACGGATGGTAATGGTTCATTTTCCTCTTCATAAAAAACATACCCAGAGCACGTAGCCGTTTTCATCCCATCCATCACTAATTGGGCCAACTGATCGGGATCAGCCCCGAATTGCCATGCACTGACTGCCTGGGGTTTTTCTTCATCTTTCCCCTGCCAAAATTCATTCCAATATAATTCCGCTTTGACATTCATTCTATGATTCTCCATTCTGTTTTGACATTTCCTGCTTACTTAAAGGTTGTACCGCTACTTTTAAGAGAAATTCAGAAATGATCATGTTCAAAGTTAATCATTCCAGAAGTCCTAGCTCCCCTGCTTTTTGAACGGCTTCTTCTCGATTGCGCACTTCCAGCTTCGCATAAACGTTTGAGGCATAGTTCCTAACCGTTCCATCGGACAAATATAATTTCGAAGCAATTGTTTTATAACGAAATCCTTTGGAAACCATCTTTAATATCTCAATTTCACGTGGTGTTAAACCATAATGGTCCATATCATTTATGGGATTATCCTCTGAATGCTCATGAATGTGCTGCTTTTCTACCTCTTCGAAAAGTTTATTCGAAATGTCTTGGTCAATCATGGTACAGCCCCTATAAATAAGGCGTATCGTTTCAGCTAATTCACTTGGATCCATGGACTTCAACAGATAACCATCCGCTCCGCTCCGCAGTGCTTCCATCGCTTTTTCTGTTTCCTGAAAAGAAGTTAAAATAAGTATGCGAATGTCAGGCCATCTCTGCTTAATTAACTTCATTGCCGTGATACCATCCATGTTCGGCATGTTAATATCCATCAGCATCATTTGTGGCTTTACCCGCTCACAAATCTCCATCGCTTGTTCTCCGTCTCCAGCCAAACCAACAATTGAAAGGTCTCTATTTTTCTCCAAGATAGTTCGCAGGCTCTCACGAATAAAGGGCTGGTCATCAACGATTAGCAATCGAATGACTTCACCTGGCGATTCCATCTGTCTTGGCAATGTGCAGGTTACAATCGTTCCTTCTTCACTCTTGGAATAGACATTTATTTGTCCTTGAAGATTGGAAGCCCTCTTTTTTATCGCTGTCAAACCGAAACCTTCCTCTAGGTTATCTACATCACGACCGTTGTCTTGCACTTCCAATCGAGTCTGCCTCGGTTCAAATTGAAGCACGACCCTCATTTCCGTAGATCCTCCATGCCGCACTGCATTGGTTAATGATTCCTGCAAGCATCTATAAAATGTCATGTGGACTTGCCGTGGTATGGGATAAACTTCTCCGAGAATCCTATAATGAACATTCACTCCTGCATTTGTTTGAAATTCATCAATGAGCTGCCGCAGTGCTTCGTGCAGTGGAAGCAATTCTGTTGTTGACTCCATTTGATGCAAGTATCCGCGGATATCATCCATGTTTTTACGTGTCAGATCCAACAATAACTCAAGTTTTTTTTCCCCTTCAGCATTTGAGCAGTAAGTACGCAACGATTCTAACCCCATGATGATTGACACATTAGAATGCCCTATCGTATCGTGAAGTTCCTTTGCCATCCTGTTTCGTTCTTCTAAAAGAGTTATCCGTTCAATCTGGGACATATACTGTTCCAAAACTATATTCTGTTCACGAATAACTTTATTTTGCTTATGATTGACAATTAGTAAATGAAATGAAAATCCAAAACCATAGGCCAATCCTATGTGAATGATCGGCAACCAGGGAATGACTTGATGAGATAGTATAAGGATTAAAATTGGAATGACAAGGACTGTCATCGGACCTGACCAACGATATGAATTTTGGAAACCATTTGCAGCGATCATAAAGGCAGGCATCAAGAATCCGAGATATGCCTCAGGAAACCAATAACTTAAGTAGAGGATGATTCCTCCAAATAAAATCATTTCGGTAATTAAATAATAGTTATAGTTATATAACAGACAGAGCCAAGGAACAGAAAATGCGATGATTCCCCAAACAATATTGCTCCATAAAGGCAAAGGTAATTGTTCATGAACTTCTATTATCGCGAAAATTAATGAGATACAGACTATTAAGCGAATGAATAATAAGAACCAGTCATACCAAAACCATTGTTTTACCACATAAAACATGTAAAATCACCCCCCATTTCATGTTGGGTTAAAATCAATCTTTGGATCGCTTTAACCATATGTCGCGTATAATCCCCGATAAAGAGAGCCTATCGGTTTCCAGTCCACGAGCCAATGAATCCAAGTACCGCTCCCAAAACCATCATATCGATTTGACTTTGCCCATGAATCGATAGGTTTCCTGATTATCGTATTTTCATGAAAAAGGAGAACATCGGAGTAACCATACACAAGATAGGAACAATATAACATAAAACGGTACCGATTAGATTTAAATTTCCGACACCAAATTTCATCATTAACCAAAAGACCGCTCTCCAATTACGGCGATCAAGAAGTTCCTCTTGAGCCTGTTTCCATAGTGGGCCCTCCATTCTTTTTTTCTTTTCATATGATTTAATCGAGATATCTCTATAAATCTTCGTTTGGATACGTTCTTACTATACTGGACGAAATACGACAGTTCGCATCATATAGGCAAGCAATGGGATACCCATTAAAGTAAATGAAAGGCTAAAACAAAAAAACAGGTTAATCACAAAAAAAAAGTAATAAAAGCTTGTAAGAAACGAAAGAATGCAAGTCACGTGATTCGTCTGTTCATGTTCTCTACACCCCTTTAATTACTACCACATTCTAATTCGCCTAATATCAGATTCACTAGTGTCATAATGTCATATGACAATTCAACATGCCTTGGAGTATCTGGCTCATGACAAAAATCCCCGCTGGAACCGTGTCAAATTTTGCTTAGTTGCTTTTACTAAGGGAGGTTAACAACTTTGGATAAAAGCGTGACAAAAAGTAACTTGTGTATATGACATGCGGTTTGCGATACTCGGTTAGATTCATTCATGATGCGCTTTAAGTTCAATCGACTGTGGATGAAGAGCATCTGAAACTGAACGCCTGCGGTCAATCAGGAATGAGGATGGCTAAAGGCAATTAAATTGATTAAATAGGGGAGAAAAAACATGAAAACGAAAACACGTAATTTAGGGCTTGCCTGTCTATTATTATCTGCCACCACTTTTACTGCTTGCAATGCAATTAACAATGTCCCAACCGTATCAGTGGAATCTCAGAAACCAGCAAAAAAGATAAGCACGAGCGGCCCCCAAGATACTAAAGAAGTAGAATCGTTCATGAATTCGGTGCTTGCGGATAAAATGGAGAAATTCAATGTGAATGGCTCTAATTTTGTAGTGGTCAAGGATGGGAAAGTCCTGTTAAATAAAGGCTATGGTTATGCTGATAAGGATAAGAAAATATCTGTCGATAAAGATACCGTCTTTCAAATCGCTTCCGTTTCAAAAACCTTTACAGGCTTGGCAGCCATGCAGCTTGTTGATAAAGGTGCGATTGATCTGAACCATGATATTCAAGAATATTTAGACGGCTTGAAAGTACCCAATAAAACAGGAACTCCACTAACCATGTTTAATTTGCTTACCTATACGAGCGGTGTGGATCTGCCTGATATTACTACGTATACCTCACCTGACTACATAACCCAGGAAATTCCAATGAAGGAGTTTCTTAAAGAGCATATGCCGACTGTAGTTCGAACACCTGGGGAATCGTATACCTATGATAATTTTGCATTTTTATTGGCTGGCTATGCGATAGAGAACGTAAGCGGCCTTAGATTCGATAAATATATGGAAAAGAATATATTCAAGCCATTAGGCATGAGTTCGACGAGTTCCCGTTTCACTCCTGAACTACTGGATAGAATGGCCGTTCACTATGATGAAAAAGGCACGCCACATCAAGCTTCCGGTCATGCACCGACAGATGGGCCACAGGGTAGCATTCTTTCTACGGGAGATGATATGGCTAAGTATTTAATCATGTTTCAGCAGCAAGGTAAATTTAAAGGGAAGGAAATTGTCAGTGAAAAATCGTTAGAGCAAATGCAATCCTATCAGGTGTATGCAGATAAGACACTCCCCATGACAACGGTCGGAGGATTCGAAGGACCCTTCAACGATTTAATGAATGGTCACCATGTCATTCTAAAAGGCGGAAGCATGCCTGGACATCAATCGTTAATTGTATTATTGCCGAAGAGCAATACCGCCTTTTACATGTCGTATAACAATGATTCCATGATGAGTTTAGAGGTATTTGAAGAGTTTATGGATCACTATTTCCCAGAGGAAAAGACTCCCGAGAAATCAACTTACATGCCCTTAAGCAGTAAAGAAGCTGATAAATATGTCGGATTATACCAGAACACCCGCTTACATTTCCTGAAGTCCAGGTTTACCTATAAGAACGGAAGCTTGATTATGGAGTCAGGGAACTCAGGCAAGCACAACTTGAAGATGGTTCATCCTCTGCTGTTTGAAGATGAAGCTGGAAATAAATTAGCGTTCAAGAAAGATCATCAGAATCGGATTAAATACTTCTATTACACAAATCCAAAAAGTATGGATATGTGGTCCGATGCACAAAAAATGCATACAAAGAAACCTTTCTCAGATGTACCCCATGACAGTTTGTATAAGTCACACATTGAAAATCTGTACGCATTCGACATACTCAAGACTCAACCAGACAACCGCTTCCATCCGGAAGGTACCATGACACAGGGAGAGTTTGCAGATTTACTTCTTCGTGCACATGGATGGTTTGGTTTTCCAGATAATATTGAGGACAATCAAGCGAAAGTGGTTTCCGGCATTCCTAATTTTAACCGCAATACTCTCGTTACAAGACAAACAGCAGCAGTAATGATTCAAAATCTGAAGCAAATCCAACCCGCTCCAAAGGTAAAAATAACCGGAAAAACCGATATGTGGGCGATCGAAGCTATCCAGGCGCTTGTATCACAAGGAATTGTTGATCCCGAAATTAAGCCCAAGTCAGATGGGTCTATAGATTTCCGTTCAAAGCAACCTTTACTTCGTCAAGAAGCTAGTGCATTGCTAGATAAGGCATTTGGTTACTATACCCTGCCCCTCAAAATCAAGTAACCTAATGAACCCACAGAAATGCTGCAAGCACCAAGTCATGAATTGACTCTCAAAAAGTAATCTACCAAAAGCCATGAATATCAAATAGGTAAGCATGGCTTTTGATTCACCTTAACAATAACAAGAAATACATTTAGCTCTCACAACAGTCAAGCACATATAGTAATTCGCATAAAAGCAAATTATGCTTCAACACTCAATTCATCTGTCATTCGCCTTTTTTACTTCTGTCTTTCATTTATACCTGTCCATTCACTTAAATACATACGATTCTTGATTTTTTGGGGATTCTCCATTTTACTAATAAACTCCAAACTGTTTCCGTCTGGATCATTAAAGTGAATTTTAGCGTGGGCATATTCCCCGTGAGGCATCACGAAAGGTTCAATTGGTTTAAATCCAAAAGCCTCTCTTGGCGCATAGCCCCTATCTTCAAGCCATGCGACTGAGCTCTTTAGATCTTCCAATGATACTTGAAAAGCGATATGCCGCAGGGAGGGATGATACTCAACCTCCACTTTTTCCGTTTCCCAAAGCCCCAACCAACTTTTGTCCTTTTCTATCCATAGAAAAGCCAGGTTGTCTTCAACCTTATGATCTAACTGTAAACCAAGCCCCTCATAGAATTCGATGGAACGTTTCAAATCACGAACCGGTAAATGTGCTTCATATAAACCTCTTATCATTGAAAAACCACCTTTTGTCAGTTCTATCTCCCAAGAAGCTTCCCTGGTTCAATCCCTTTATCCTATTGTTCTACGGGGCAATTCTATTTCCCCAGTTATCAACAAGGTGATGATGATCACCCAAAATATAAAGAATGACGAGGAAAAAACCAAGGAAATGATCGGGATCACTTTTTTCTCGGTTTTCTTCAAAATCCCTATGACAGAGAGGGCGATGCCGGCAATCGTAAGGAGAAAAGTTATATAATCACCCGTCATGCTCCCGATATTTGCCATTCTAATAGGTGTAATAAAAACAGTAAAAAAACAAATGATTCCAATGATGAATGAAGTAAAACTGATTACACCGTACCTCTTCTGAATACATGCTTCGTTTTCCATCGAGCACACCCTTTCATCAGATCCTGCGCATCTATTAATATCTCACAAATAATTTTAACATATAATACCAGACAAATTGTTGTGCACAGAAAAAGGGGTCAAAAGACGGTGAATTAAAGCTTCATTTTCATGCCTTCATGAGTGGCTTTGAATCCTAAACGTTCATAAAATCGCAGCGTTTCTTCCCGCTTTTTATCGGTCGTCAGCTGAATGATATGGCAGCCCCGCTTCCTGGCACGGTCAATCGCATATTGAATCAACTTGCTTCCAATGCCTTTCCCTCGTTCTGAAGATGCCGTCCGAACCCCTTCGATCGTTGCTCTCCAACCGCCTTGATGGGTAATATATGGAGTGAACGTGATTTGCTGCACCCCAACGATCTCCTTACCAAGACATGCTACGATCAATTCATTATTCTCATCTGCATCAATGGATGCAAATGCTTTTAGATAGCTTTCAGGAAGGGGATTTTCATAGCGTTCCCTTTCCCTCCCCAACACATCATCCGCTAGCATCCGTACAATTTCACTTAAGTCTTTTACTGTCGCATTCCTGAATGTTACCATGGTATCCCTCCTGTACTGTATTGCCCTTTTTTCGTCATGCTGGAAAACCGATCGTTCATTAATAACTTCAACTAAAAGTTAGGCGGTCCTCTTTTCTGGAGGAAAAATAATGACAGCTTTAAAAATTGGACCAACAAAAAAGGACCCCTTTTAAAAGGAAGTCCTTCTTAAGTAACATCATTATTAGGTAATTGGCGCAGGATTGAACAGGGCCAAATCATTATGCAGGCCCCAATGCTCTGCCCAGGTTTTCTTTTTACCGCTGGCCACTTCCAATATGAGGTGAAACATTTCCCACCCGACATCCTCTATGGTTGCTTCACCTGTAGCGATAGTTCCTGCATTTATATCAATCAGATCTTTCCATTGCTCGTTCAATGTATTTCGTGTAGATACTTTGATGACGGAAGCCATTGCCAGGTTATAAGGTGTGCCTCTTCCGGTTGTAAAAACTTGAAGGTGCATGCCGGAAGCGAGCTGCAGCGTTCCGCAAACGAAGTCACTAGCTGGTGTAGCTGCAAAAATCAGCCCTTTTTCCGTTGCTTTTTCACCTGGGGCCAGTACGCCTGAAATGGGGCTGCCTCCGGATTTGGCAATGGAGCCTAATGATTTTTCCACTACATTGGCCAATCCGCCTTTTTTGTTTCCTGGAGACGGATTGGCACTTCGATCGGCATCACCTAAAGCCAGGTAGTTATCATACCAATCCATTTCCTTTATTAACGCTCTCCCCACTTCTTCATTCACTGCACGGGGCGTCAATAGATGAATCGCATCCCGTACTTCTGTGACTTCAGAAAATAGAACGGTTGCCCCTGCCCTAACTAACAGATCTGCAGCATATCCCACTGCAGGGTTAGCTGTCACACCAGAAAATGCATCACTTCCTCCACACTGCGTGCCGATGACTAATTCAGAAACCGGAAACGTCTCCCGCTGCCTGCGGTTCAACTTGATTAAACGTTCCTCGGCCATTTCGATAATGGATTGGACCATTCCCGCAAATCCCTGCTGATCCTGAAGTGAAATGATATCTGAATCGTCCCCGCTTGGATTTATTCTCATTGGTGACAGTTTTTCACACCCCAATCCAACTACCAAGGCTTCCCCGCCGAAATTCGGGTGTTTCGCAAGGTTCTGTATCGTGCGAATGGGAATGACCGCTTCCGGTGCATTGATTGCGACTCCGCACCCATAGTTGTGATTTATGGCGACAACATCATCAACATTGGGATACTTCGGGAGAAGCTCTTTTTTTATCCGGTTCACGACGAAATCCAGCACGCCCACTACACATTGAACGCTTGTTGTAATGCCTAATATATTCTTGGTTCCAACACTGCCATCTTCATTGCGGAATCCTTGAAATGTATATCCTTCAAGCGGGGGTAAAGCTTCGGGTATATCATTTGCTACCGGCAATTCCTTTAAATCCGGAGAAGCCGGAAGCATCACCAATGACTCGTCAATCCAACATCCCTTACTGATTGATTCAGCCGCATGGCCGATAACTTCCCCATAGCGGATGATGGCTTCATTCTCGACTATATCCATTAAAGCCACTTTGTGGCCTTGTGGTACTCTTTCTTTCAATTCAAGCCCACAAGGGAAAACGGTTCCTTGATCCAGGCCCCCCGTATTAACCACGATGGCGACATTGTCCAGCCTATTTACCTTAATATAAAGCGGTACCTCCGTCAGTTGCGTTTTCGTATCCACTTTACCAACCCTTTCAATATAATAAAGCTAGCATACTTGTCTGTATGGATATAAATTTTATGCTATTGGAAATCTTCATTTTTCAAAAGTTCGTTTTCTTTTAATTTGGCTGTTTCCGCATACTTTGTTGCTATTTAACAAGTAATGCGGTGTGGTTGATTTCCCCTCCAGATGCTCGCTTTCCACGGGGCGGGCGGTGAGCCTCCTCGGCGTAAACGCCTGTGGGGTCTCACCTGACCCGCTGCTCCCGCACGAGTCTCGCACTTCCACTCCAATCAACCTTAAATAGTCTCGTTTTAAAAACAACAATCTTAACGAAAAGAGCCTTTAATTTTTATCTATCAATACGATTCTTTCAGGTTTATTTACTATGAAAATGTAGGATAGAGCTCCTATGAACAATCGCATTCACGTTATATTATTTTACAAACACCGTTTTAATGGATGTAAAAAACTCTTTTGCTGCTTCTCCTTGTTCCCTGGAGTGGGAACTGGAGTTTTTCATGCCGCCAAATGGCGCCTGCAATTCAACGCCTGCGCTCTCAGCGTTGATCCTGATCAACCCGGCTTCCATATCGTTAACAAATGAAAGCAAGTGTTGGATATTGGCTGTAAAAATCGAAGCACTAAGGCCGTATTCGACGCTGTTCGCAAGTTGCAGGGCTTCTTCAACTGAATCGGCTTTCAATAAAGCAATCACCGGACCAAAAATTTCTTCCTGTACAATGGTCATATCTGACGTACAGTTATCAAAAATCGTCGGCTCTACATAAAAGCCATTAGCCTGAGTGCCTTCTTCAGCACGCTTTCCGCCAGTTAGAAGTGCAGCGCCTTCCTCGACTCCCTTTTCGATATAAGAAAGAACCGTATTTAATTGATTTTCGCTAGCGCATGGTCCCATCCATGTCCCGCTGTCCAATCCATCCCCGATGGAAATGCCTTTCGTTTCTTTCACCAGCAGCTGCTTGAACTCTTCATAAACTTCAGCTGCAACGATGACACGGCTTGTCGCGGTACATTTTTGCCCCGTCGAGCGAAACGCGCCGGTAATGACTGCTTCTACAGCCAGATTTAGATCCGCATCCGCTGCAACGATGACCGGGTTTTTCCCGCCCATTTCAAGCTGGTATTTCGCTCCGCGTGCTAGCGCCGCTTGTCCAATCCTTTTTCCAACGCCGTTTGAGCCGGTAAAGGTAATGCCGTTTATATCTTTGTGATCGGCGATGCCCTGCCCGATGACACTGCCCGGCCCTGTGACCATATTGATAACACCCGCCGGTAAACCGGCTTCTTCAAAACACTCCATGATCTTCGCACAGGTGATGGCCGTCTCGGTGGCTGGCTTCACCACAATCGTATTCCCATAAACGAGAGCAGGAGCCATCTTCCAGATCGGGATGGCGATTGGGAAATTCCAAGGTGTAATGACGCCCACTACACCAAGCGGGACACGTGTCGTGAACATAAGCGCTGAACTGTCGGTGGATGGAATGACATCCCCCACTTTACGCATTCCTTCTCCTGCATAGTATTTCAGGATCGCAATACCGCGTGCCGTTTCTCCTTTTGTTTCCGCAAAGGTCTTACCCATTTCCCGTGTTGCACATTCTGCGATTTCATCAATCCGCTTTTCAAGAATATGCGCTACTTTATATAGATACTCCCCGCGCTCTGAACCAGCTAGTTTGCGCCATTTGTCTTTCGCCTTTTTCGCCGCTTCCACTGCCAGGTTCAAATCTTCCTTGGCAGATTTCTGTACATATCCGACAATTGCCTGATTATCTGCCGGGTTTAAACTTTTTTCAACCTCATTTGAAATGGAAGCAACCCATTCACCGTTAATATAGTTAAGATACGTTTTTGTTTGAACTGTAGTTATCATCTAAAATCCCGCCCTTATTGGATTGATTGAATTGGTGTTTCTTTTGGAAAACGATCTAAAGCATTCTCTAATATCGTTTGCATTTCTGCATAATGTTCTTTTTCCACCGGAAGAATTGGTAATCTGACTGTTTGCCCAACTGGCATTCCCATAATCTCCATACCTGCTTTAATGAGAGAAACGGCATACCCTTTTCGCTGACGGCGAATATTGTTGATTGGCATGATGACCTGTTGGTAAATTTCTTTGACCGTTTCTTGATTTCCGCTCAAAATGCCATTATAGAATTTTCGTGAGATGTGCGGGATGTAATTGGATATCGCGGATGAGTAAGAGTCAAAGCCGAGCGGAACGTAGGCCGACATGGTAACTTCCGCAAGCGGCATTCCGTTCAGCCAGCCGAAACGCTTTCCGAAGGTATGTGTAAGAAGTCCATTCAACTCCATATTGCCTAGACCGTCTTTGACGCCGACCACCTGCGGGACCTCCGCAAGCGCTTCCAAAGTTGAAATTGAAAGTGAAACATTATCACGCTGATATACGATGGAATTCAAGTCTGTACTCTCTGCGATCGCTTTGAAATAAGCCGCCAGACCTGCTTGTTCTCCAGTAACAAGATATGGAGGTAATATTAAATATCCGTCTGCCCCTCTATCCGCAGATATTCTGGCAAGTTCCAGGGAAGTTTGAATATTCCCGCCTACCCCTGTGTATACAGGGACTTTTCCAGCCGTGACGGATACGGCCACCTCAACCATCGCTTCATATTCCTCTTTACTTAACGATGGATATTCCGCTGCTGCACATGCTACGAAAATAGCCTCGAGTCCCTCATCTAGTAAAAATTGGATATTTCGGGCGAGTGCATTTTCATCAAGCTTGTTACTCGTTGTAAATGGTGCCACGGGAAATCCGAGGATCCCTTTAGGTGCCTTGCGAATTTTATTCATCTTGTATTCCTCCTTGTGTATTATTGTTTTATTGTAAGACAAATGCACCTTTTGGTCAATTGTATTTTTTTTATTTTCTGAAAAATCAGCCCACCACCTCATCCCACAATAATTTTGCTTCTAATATATACAAAAAAAGCACGATAATTAAGGAGCTAAAATGAAAAAAGATTTATAAAAAAAGCGATTGACAAACAATTTTATTTGTCTTACCATTGGACAAAACTAAATAGTAAGAATTTTTACGAAGGGAGACGCGGCCAACATTGTAAGCGGTAACAACTAAAAAATATTAAATACGTTTAAGGAAGTGAGTATATGAATGCTGAAGAAAAAGTCTTTCAAGCATCTCCTAAACTGCCGAATGCCCAGAAAAAAACACGGACACGATGGTTCATTGTCTTCATGCTATTTTTGGTTACAGCCCTGAATTATGCGGATCGTGCGACGCTATCAATCGCAGGTACGGACATGTCTGGTCAGCTTGGTCTCGATTCAGTGATGATGGGCTATGTTTTCTCCGCTTTTGCATGGTCTTACGTAGCTGGACAAATTCCGGGTGGATGGCTTTTGGACCGTTTTGGCTCAAAAAAAGTTTACTTTTGGAGTATCACGCTATGGTCTACCTTTACGCTTTTACAAGGGTTTATCGGATTTTTCGGTTCTGCCGGAACGGCTGTCATGGTATTGTTCGGACTGCGTTTTTTAGTTGGATTGGCAGAGGCTCCTTCTTTCCCGGCCAACAGCCGCATCGTTGCTACCTGGTTCCCAAGCCATGAACGCGGAACCGCGGCTGCCACTTTCAATTCAGCCCAGTATTTTGCAACCGTTCTCTTTGCACCGATCATGGGTTACATTACGTATAAATTTGGTTGGGAATACGTCTTCTTCTTTATGGGCGCATTAGGAATCATCGTCGCTTTCTTCTGGCTGAAAACGATATATGGCCCAAAGGAACATCCGCGCATCAACAAAGCTGAGCTTGAATATATCGAAGCAGGCGGCGCTTTGATCAATATGGATCAAACCACTACAAATAAGGAAGAAAAGAAAGGCGTCAACTGGAATAATATTAAGCAGCTTTTATCAAACCGTATGCTGTTAGGTGTTTATCTCGGACAATATTGCATCACGACATTAACGTACTTTTTCCTGACATGGTTTCCTGTGTACCTTGTACAAGAAAGAGGGATGACCATTCTTGAAGTTGGACTCGTCGCTTCCCTTCCAGCCATTTGTGGGTTTTTTGGCGGCATTCTCGGAGGGACATTCTCGGATTTCTTGTTACGGAAGGGATTCTCATTGACTGTCTCCCGAAAAGTGCCAATTGTTGTTGGGATGGTTCTATCGATGAGCTTGGTAGCTGCAAACTATGTAGATACGGAATGGGTGGTTATATTCGTTATGGCCCTGGCGTTTTTCGGTAAAGGATTTGGGGCACTCGGCTGGGCGGTAGTGGCCGATACCTCACCAAAGGAAATGTCCGGTGTCAGTGGCGGGCTTTTCAACACATTCGGTAACATAGCAGGGATTACAACGCCTATTATCATCGGATACATCATTGCCACGACAGGATCATTTAATGGGGCGCTAGTCTTCGTATGTGCCAATGCCCTTGTCGCAGTCTGCAGCTATTTATTCCTTGTTGGTGAAATCAAACGTGTAGAGTTAAAATCATAGTCAGCTAAATATTCTGGTAGGGGGAAGAATCATGAACAATCAAATGCTTAAGGATCATGTAAAAATCGGCACACCGGTAATTTCAGAAATGAGCGTTATTCCAGTTGCTGGCCATGACGGCATGCTGCTGAATTTGAGTGGTGCCCATGCTCCTTATTTCACCCGGAACATTGTCATTCTGAAGGACAATGCGGGTAATACAGGTGTAGGTGAAGTTCCTGGAGGCGAAAAAATCCGCCAGACGCTCGAAGATGCCAAACAATTGGTTGTCGGCCAGTCCATTGGGACATACAACAACATTCTGAATACCATCCGTAAGCAGTTCGCGGACCGGGATGCGGGAGGCCGCGGCCTTCAGACGTTCGATCTCCGTATAGCCATCCATGCCGTAACAGCATTGGAAGCTGCACTTCTGGATTTAGTCGGCCAATATTTAGGTGTTCCAGTTGCAGCCCTTCTCGGCGAAGGACAGCAGCGTGATAAGGTGGAAATGCTGGGCTACTTA
The DNA here is from genome assembly GCF_025175645.1 of Peribacillus aracenensis. Classification (NCBI taxonomy): domain Bacteria; kingdom Bacillati; phylum Bacillota; class Bacilli; order Caryophanales; family Bacillaceae; genus Peribacillus; species Peribacillus aracenensis. Next base: position 59,130 of record NZ_JANZMJ010000015.1, on the reverse strand, counting down.
TTTTATGTAGGTGACCGCAATAAAACGGATCTTGGTTATTTAAGCGAGCCTGAAGCGGAAGATGATTGGATTCGCCTCCGTCATGAGGAAGCGCTCACACCTGAATCGATTGTCCGCTTGGCCGAAGCCGCCCACTCTCGCTATGGATTCAATGATTTTAAACTGAAAGGCGGAGTTTTGCGCGGGGAAGAAGAAATCGAAGCGGTGACGGCTCTTGCGGAACGCTTCCCTGAAGCCAGGATCACCCTTGACCCAAATGGCGGCTGGCTGCTTAAGGATGCGATTGAACTTTGCCGGGATCAACATCATGTTTTAGCCTATGCAGAGGATCCATGCGGAGCGGAAAATGGTTTTTCCGCCCGGGAAATCATGACGGAATTCAGGCGCGCAACGGGCCTTCCGACCGCTACTAATATGATTGCAACGGACTGGAGGCAAATGGGGCACTCCATTCAACTTCAATCCGTGGACATCCCTCTTGCCGATCCGCATTTTTGGACGATGCAAGGCTCCGTCCGTGTCGCTCAAATGTGCAACGACTGGGGATTGACATGGGGATCACACTCGAATAATCACTTTGACATTTCGCTTGCCATGTTTACACACGTTGCTGCAGCCGCACCAGGAAAGATCACTGCGATCGATACCCACTGGATTTGGCAGGATGGGCAGCGTTTGACGAAAGAACCTTTTAAAATAGTCGGCGGTATGGTCGATGTCCCTTCCAAGCCCGGACTTGGAATTGAAGTGGATATGGAACAAATCGAGAAGGCACATCAGCTTTATAAACAAAAAGGACTTGGTGCCCGTGATGATTCAATGGCGATGCAATACCTGATTTCCGGATGGGAGTTCAATCCAAAATCACCTTGCCTTGTCAGATGATTTTTTCCAACAATGCATGCGTCTCTCTCTTTAGAGCGGCGCATTTTACTTTTTTTGGGTATAGATCTTCTCTTCCTCACATGCAAATAAGTGTATTATATTATATAATTAGTCTTACAGTATGAATACATATAGGATTTAACAGAAAAGGGGTTACACAATGGAAGAATCGTCAAAGAAATTAGGCGTACAATCGGTACATCGCAACACTCTTTCACAACAAGTCGTGGATCAAATCGTGCATCTGCTCGTCAGCGGACAAATGAAAGCGGGTGACAAACTGCCCCCTGAAATGGAACTTATGAAAGAACTTGAAGTAAGCCGGCCTGTTTTACGGGAGGCACTCAGTGCACTTGATACACTAGGAGTCATTACACGGAAAACGCGTGAAGGAACCTTTTTTAACGATAAAATCGGTACACATCCATTCTCTGTCATGCTGGCGCTGGCTACGGATAATTTACCAGCGATCATCGAAGCGCGAATGGCATTGGAGTTGGGACTGGTAACAATGGCTGCCGAGAAGATCACAGACGAACAACTGGAGAAACTGCAAGTTACGATTGACACGATTGCCAATAGTGAAGACAACGATTATGGAGAGGCCGATAAAGAATTCCACAAGATCATTGCTTTAAGTGCGAACAATCCCATTATTGAAGGCATGATCGATTCCTTATTGATTACCCATAATAAAATAAATAGCCTGATACAATTCAGGGAACGGGAACTGACTGTAAAGTATCATAAAGCCATCTATGCGGCACTTGCAGCACATGATCCACATGAAGCATTCAGTCAAATGTACAAGCACCTTGATTACGTCCGTCAGAAAGTCCTTCAATATTCTCACGCAAATTAATGGATCGTTTGTGTGGAAGATGAAGTAATCGCAGCAAACTAATGGATCACTCTAATGATCCAATTTCATAGGGAAAGTGGATTTTTTCAGGGAACCTATTTTGCTTCCAAGATTTCAGAGTTCAACTTATCTTTTAAATCCAATTGATAGCATCATTCTTATTGAGAAAAAACTGGATAGTAGTTGAACTATCCAGCCCCCACTTATCCACTTTCGATTGAAATGAAAATGTTCCCCGATGAAGGCGAAACCTCCCGATCCCCATCCAAGTCTCCACTCAAAAAAAATGCATCCCTGCTTACTAGCAGGAATGCATGAATCAGTCCCAAGTTCTTGACCATCCTCTTGTTCATTTACGGCTTAATATGCACTCCAACCAGCATCTGCCGTGATGACCGTGCCATTAACAAAACTGGAATCGTCTGAAGCAAGGAACAAAGCCACTTTAGCGATTTCCTCAGGTTTGCCATTGCGTGGATTGATGGCCATACCCAATTGTTGGCGAGAGATGCCGAACTCATTGATGCTTGTCATGCTGGAACCGATATTGGTTTCAACTCCGCCTGGTGCTATTGCATTGCAGCGAATCCCTTTATTGGCATACATGAAACCCGTGTTTTTTGTGAAACCAACCACTGCGTGCTTAGAGGCAGTGTATGCTGCGCCTGCTCGAGCACCGTGCAAGCCGCCAGCAGAAGCAATGTTGATGATGACCCCTTTTTGTTTTCCCAAAAAGATCGGCAATACTTTTCTGGTCGAACGCATGACGCTTGTCGTGTTAATGGCAAAAATCCGATCCCACCTAGAATCTTCAATGTCTCCAGCAGGTTCCATGCCATCCATGATACCCGCGTTATTCACCAAAATATCCACCGTACCATACGTACTTACCGTGGTATCGATCAAATGTTGAATATCTTCCTCCACCGCTACGTTCGTTTTAATGGCAAAGGCCATACCGCCATTCGCTTTTATTTCTTCTACCGTCTCGTTCGCGCCATCAAGATTTAAATCCGATACGACGACTTTAGCCCCTTCTCTGGCATAATCTATAGCGATCTGTTTCCCCATGCCAGATGCTGCGCCTGTCACTACTGCAACTTTGTCTTGTAATTTCATTTGAACTCCCCCATTCATTCTAGTGAAGTGATACTTATCGTACAGATGTTCATTAACTTACTTCCTTTATAGTATAATTAGTTTCAATAGGCTTATACAATCAGCAAATGATGACCTTGATGTTGAACAATGAACAGAAAGTATTCATTCTGTTCATTAAAAGCACAATAACCAACAAAGGGTGAAGAAAATGTCCAATAATAACACTGGGATTGATAGAAGGATCAGGAAATCCAAACTGGCTTTGAAAGATTCTCTCATAGCATTAATGCAACACAAAGATTTCAGGGAAATATCGATTACTGACATTGTAGAAAGCGCCGATCTTAATCGAGGTACATTTTACAAACACTATCAGTATAAAGAGGAACTGCTTGAAGAGGTCATGGAGGATGTAATTGCGGATTTGATCATATCTTACCGGGAACCTTATAAAAATGTTGAAACTTTCACCATCAATGAACTAACGGCTTCAGTGGTCAAAATATTTGAACATGTAGCTAATTATGCAAACATTTATACCCTCATCCTAAAGTCGAATGCATGGCCTACTTTACTGGAAAGGATTTGCGATGAATTAAAGAAACTCCCATTGGAAGACCTAGAAGATTACCGTCCGAATCCTAAGATCAATACAGAACTTGCCTCCAGTTACCAAGCATATGCGATATTAGGCATGATCATCGAATGGGTCAACACCGGCTTTAAATACAGCGCTGACTATATGGCTGAACAGTTACTGGAAATCATTAATAATAAATCGGTAAATGCCGTCTATAAAATAAACCATACATTTAAGCAGGAATAGGAGGGCTGCATCGGCACCCCCCTATCTCATTAATACGCCTGCCCTTTGGAAAGAAACCTTGTTACGGCAGACAAGAAAGCTGATAAATTATCTTCATGCACAAAGTGTCCTGCATCCTCTATCGTCACCAATTCGCAATTCGGAATAAGCTCGGAAACTTCCTGCAATTTATTTTGGGGTATATGGCTCGACCCTCCCCCTATAACAAGCGTCGGAATCATAATATCGGTAAGGCGTGCCCACCATTCGGGTTCGGGTTCATTAAGCTGCTGTAGAATCGAAGGCACAACCTGCCAATCAAACGGCAGAGGACCAGAAGGTTGGGAAGGAATCTCTATTGGTTCATCCGAGAAAGGCGGAGGCGTATCTTCGACAATCAACCTTTCTATCCTCGAAGGAAAAGTTTGCGAGAAAAGATAGGAAACTGTCCCTCCCATGGAATGCCCCATTAGCGAAAATCCTTCCAAATTCAGCGCATCCGCAAAATGAAGCAAATCATCGCACATCAATTCGAAAGTGTATGTATTAGTTCTCGCACTCCCACCGTGTCCCCGTTGATCTAAAGCCAATACACGAAAATTTTCTCCTAATGCGGCAGCCACTTGATCCCATGACTCTGCACTTTTACCCAGCGCATGAAGAACAACAAGCGGCGGTGCAGCAACATCCCCGCTCTCCCGGTATTGAAACGTGTGTCCATTCAATTCAATTTGATTAACCCGTATTTCCATCTCCATTCATCTCCTAGGATCGGCATTGGTCTTTTTGAACTCGATCTATTTAAGAAAACCCCTAAATACTTTGTTCACGATAATTACATTATATTCCGGCCTACATCCGATTATTTCGACCTTTCCCACATTTATTGATTCTTTGGTCTGGCGGAGTTGGCGGCAGCGAAGTAATCCATGACAAATAACCGAAATTGCTTGGCTACTGGGGTGAAGTAGCGTTTTTCTGACCAGCCGAGCCCTATCGTTCTTTGACAAGCAGGTTCGGTTATCCGGATTTTATGGGATAATGAACCCGTTTGATGAAGCCATGTCAGCTCGGATACGAAGGCGACTCCCAACCCTTTCCTGACAAGGTCCGAAATGACAGCAGGTTCATCTCCTTCAAATGCGATATGCTGGACGAATCCCGCTTCGAGGCAAAATTGGTCGGTGAGGCTGCGGAACCCGAAGCCTGTGTTCATACTGATGAATGGTTCATCTTTCACTTCTTGAAGTGTAATGCTTTCCCTGCCTGCCAGCCGGTGATCGGGAGGCACGATCAAGTATATTTCTTCGGTGATCAGCGGTTCCCACTTTAAGTCTGGGCCTTCAATCGGAACGGATGATATGCAATAATCAATTTCCCCTTCTATTAGAAGCTGCTTCATGGATGATATGGATTTTAGGAATTGTTGAAAACGGACATCCGGGTATTGAGATAAAAATGTCCCCAATAAATCAGGCAGGACCCTGGGAATGGTAACGGCCAAGGTGATGTTCTTTTGGTCTTGATCAGTTAATTCCACTATTTCGCGCCTTCCTTCATTCAGTTCCGCAAAAGCGCGTTCAACACGGTTCAAGAAAATTCGCCCGGCTGCATTAAGCTTGATTTTCCGGTGTTCCCTATCGAACAGTGCGACTCCCAAATCCTCTTCAAGCCGGGATATGGTTTTACTGAGGGATGGCTGAGCAATCTGAAGTTGTTCCGCAGCCTTCGTCATATGTTCCAGCCGTGCTACGGTTTGAAAGTACTGGAGCTGTAATATTTCCATTTTCCCACTCTTTTCACATAGATTTAAATCTATTATTACATAATCAATTATGTATTATACAGTATCTAAAAAAGCCATTATGATGAAATAATCTCTTAGTTAGAAAGGGCAGGCTCAAATAATGAAAGGTTTACAACTTGTATTTCAAGATATAAAAGCAATGTGGAAACATAAACACGGGAGAATCGCCTTGATTTTCCTTTTGGTCGTTCCATTGATTTACTCAGGTTTCTTCTTGGCAGGATATTGGAACCCTTATGGAAAGTTGGATCAGCTCCCTGTGGCAGTGGTCAATCTCGATAATGGTTCAAAAATGGACGATAAGCCAGTCGAGGCTGGAGAGGATTTCGTTGGACAATTGAAAAAGCAGAAAGAATTGGATTTTCACTTTGTCACGGCAAAGGAGGCAAAGACGGGTCTTAAGGAAGGTACCTATTATATGGTGGTCACGATTCCGGAAGATTTTTCGCAAAATGTCACGACTTTAATGGATAAAAAACCGGAAACGGCTAAACTTTTGTATACTGTCAATCCAGGTAAGAACTTCGTTGCCTCACAGATCAGCTCCACTGCTGTTGAAAAAATGACGGCAAAAATCAACGCAAGCATCACGAAAGTCTATTCTGAAGGCATCCTTTCGAAGTTCCAGGACGTTTCTAACGGCTTGGCGGAAGCCGGGGATGGAGCGGAAACACTTCATCAAGGAACGGCCGATGCGAAAAGCGGCAGTGAGAAATTGAATGATGGCATCCAGGATTTGAATGATGGCGCCCAGAAGCTGCAAACAGGAAGCAGCAAGCTCTTGGATGGACAAGAAGCCCTAACGGATGGTGCGAAAGGATTAACAACAGGTTCCCACAACTTGCATTCTGGCATGAAGCAGCTATCTGATGCACATGACTCATTGGAAAATGGGATGAATGAAGTAAGTAAGGGTGTTGCGAACTGGTCAGCCGGAAATGCAAAATTGATGCAAGGGCAAGAACAGGCTGCCGATACAGCGAATACTCTAGAAAAACAATTGGATGCCTATATGAAAAGTCATCCTGATGCAATTAAGGATCAAGACTTCAAGCAAATCATTGCCCTATCGGAAGGTTTATCCAAAACAGCCGCCACTTTACATGCCAATCAAAAGCAATTGGGCGAAGGTGCTGCCAAAGTGGCTGATGGACAAGCAACCGTTCAAACCGGGATGAATGCCTTTGGTGATAAAATGGCACAAGCTACCTCGGGTGCCGAGCAATTAAACGAGGGTTCTGAAGAATTGGCGAATGGATTATTTAAATGGAAAAATGGTTTCTCCGCTTTACATGCCGGAATCGATTCGCTAGCCGGCGGAAGCAGCCGGCTAGCCAGTGGATCGACGGAGCTTCGAGACGGACTGGCTTCACTGGAAACGGGTTCAAGCAAATTATCCACCAAGCTTAATGAAGCCGCCGATAAAACGGCCAGTCTTCAGTACGACGATTCGACAACTTCGATGTTCTCTGAGCCCGTACAATTGGTCCAATCCAATTTATCTGAAGTACCTAACTACGGAACCGGGATTGCTCCTTATTTTCTGTCATTGGCCTTTTATGTAGGCGGCATCATGGCTTCCAATATCTTGCCGCTTGGCCGCAGGCAGAATCTTAAGGTTACCGGAACCGTTCATTTCACGAATAAATTAATGCTCGTATATGTAATCGGCTTGATACAGGCACTTCTAGTGGATGCAGTCGTTCTTCTTGGATTCCATTTACACGTGGCCAGTGTCCCTGTATTCATTCTATCAAGCATCATCGTTTCATTTACCTTCATGACATTCATTCTTATGTTGGTGACCGTATTCGGAGTGGTGGGCAAATTCGCAGCCGTGACCCTTCTCGTGTTCCAATTGGCGACCTGCGGCGGAACATTCCCAGGCGAACTAGGCATGTCATTATTGACGAAAATCGGTCAATTTTTACCTATGGCCCACTCATTAAAGGAACTTCAAGAGGTCATCTCATTAGGCGGCTGGGAAAACTTGCAAACGCAGATTTGGATCTTACTTGCCTATCTCGTTTCGGCAGTGATCATTGGCTGGATGGCCAGTCATATCCAGCATGCAAAAGCAGCTTCAGAGAAAGTGACATCTTGATGTAAAAAAGCGCAGTGCAAATGGCACTGCGCCTTTTTTTATATACAAGTGTAAAACATACTGATTAAGTCGGCTGAACTTAAAAGAAGGCTGTTTTCGGATACTTTTTGCTATTTACCAAGTAAAGCGGTGTGGTTGATTTCCCCTCCAGATGCTCGCTTTCCGCGGGGCGGGCGGTGAGCCTCCTCGGCGTAAACGCCTGTGGTCCCGCTGCTCCCGCAGGAGTCTCGCACTTGCGCTACAATCAACCTTAAATCGTTTCGTTTTAAAAAACAACAACCTTTACGAAAAGAGCCTAAAAGAAAAAGCCCTATACTGCCTGAACGATTCAGGTGGCATAGGGCTTTTTTGTTTCATTTAAGCGGTTTGATCTTTTTTCACAGCTGGTTTTTCTTCAGCCGGCCAAGCACGCTTAATGAATAATGCCAGAATCAGCGCCACACCGGCAATGAAGGTGGATACAAAGAAGGAGAAGTTAATTCCCTCGAGCATTGCCTGCATCCCGATTTGGGCTTTCATTTGGCCCATCATCTCAGCGGTGGGCTGGCTTGTTAATTTGCTCATCGCTTTCGTCATTAAATCTTCAGCAGTAGAAGCTGCACGGTTAGACATGACCGTAACAAGCAATGCCGTACCGATTGCACCGGAAATTTGGTTCAGTGTGTTATTCATGGCTGTACCATGCGGGTTCATGCGGGCTGGCAGTGAGTTCAAACCATTTGTCATGATCGGCATCATGGACATTGACATCCCGAAGGAACGAACGGAAAACAGGATTACAATTTCTGTATACGTAGTTTCCATTGATAATTTACTTAGCAAATACGTAGTTACCACGGTGATAAGCAAACCGATTGAAGCAAGGATGCGGGCACCGAACTTATCGAAAAGCTTACCGGTAACCGGTGACATGAGGGCCATTAATAACGCACCTGGAAGCATCAGTAATCCAGAATCGAATGGTGAAATGCCACGTACTGTTTGTGTGTACATCGGAATTAAGATCATCCCCGAGAACATCGCCATATTCAGTACGATTGAGATCGTTGCGGATAAAGCGAACATCGGGTGCTTGAAAATCTTGAACTCAAGCATTGGTGTTTCCATTTTAAGCTGGCGTGTAATGAAAAAGATCAGGGAAATGGCACCGACAATCAATGTTCCATATACCCAAGGGCTATCCCAGCCTTTGCTGCCTGCAGAGCTGAATCCGTAAAGCAAACCGCCGAAGCCTAAGCTTGAAAGGATGACCGATATTTTATCAATTGAGATATCGACTTTTTCCTTGTGGTCTTTAAGTTTAAAGAAGCCGAAAATAAGCACTAGTAAGGCTAGCGGAGTAATGAAATGGAATAGCATTCTCCAATCATAATGTTCGATGATCCAGCCTGAAAGCGTCGGCCCGATTGCAGGGGCAAACATCATGACCAAACCGAATAGTCCCATTGCCGAGCCCCGTTTTTCAACAGGGAAAGAAGTTAAAAGTACGTTCATTAATAATGGCATCATGATTGCCGAACCGGCAGCCTGAACCATACGTGCGCTCAATAATAGCGGGAATACATGCGCTATACCTGCAACGATCGTCCCGATTGAGAACAGGAGCATGGCTGTCAGGAACAGATTGCGCACCGAATATTTTCTTATTAAGAAGGCAGTTGTCGGAATCATGATTCCGTTCACGAGCATGTAGCCCGTTGTCAGCCATTGGACTGTGGAAGTCTCGATTCCCAGGTCGATTTGGATTGATGGCAGTGCAATATTTAAAAGGGTTGAATTCAGTATCGATATAAACGCCCCGACCATCAGTATGACTAAAATGGCATACGAACCCTTTTTCTCATTTGTTTGTGCAGTACTCACTTTTTATCTATTCCTCCATTCAAACTATTGGTTCATTTTATTAGACATGTGGTATATTCCAATCTCACAAAATCAATAATATACCCCTAGTTCATTTTTTGCAATAAAAATTTACTGGTTTAAATAAGGGTTTGTGCTGTGATGAAAAATAGAGTACGATTATTTTTATACAAGCAGTATAATGAAAATTAGGTGATATGATGAATAATCGAAGGCAGAATGTCATCGATACGGCTCATAAGCTGTTTATTGACAAAGGCTACCAAGCCACGTCCATCCAGGACATTTTAGATGGCAGCGGTATATCAAAAGGTACATTCTATAATTATTTCCCTTCGAAGGGTGAATTATTTATAGCCATTTTCCGTTCCTTCTATACAAAGATTCGCCATGACAGGGAAAAACTGTTGATTGGTCAAGATTCAGCCGATATTGAAATTTTCATCCGGCAGCTTGATTTGCAGATGATGGTGAACAAGCAGAGCAAATTGCTTATCCTAATCGAAGAAGTCCGTGTTTCCAACGATGAAGAATTAAAACAATTCATCAATAATACGGTATTGTTTAACTTACGCTGGATATATAATCGTTTTATCGATATATTCGGGGAAAGCAAAAAACCCTATCTTTTAGATAGCGTCATCATCTTTCATTCGATGATGACCCACATGAATCATTTTAGCTATCGGGCCAATCCCGCCGGTACACCGGACATACAAATTATCCGCTATTGCATGAACCGCATTGTCCGCTTAGTCAATGAAGTGGCTGAAAGCGGGGAACAGATCATCGATCCGGAACTAATGGATAAGTGGTTTCCAAAGTTTACAAACAACCTTGATCCTTGCCATAATGATTTGCTTCAATCCACCACGGAATTGAAAAAAGCGATAAACAAAGCTTTGCCTTGCGATGAAGATCGAACAAGAGCCATTGAATTGATCGACTTTATCCAAGATGAGCTGATGCAGTCCGACAAGCCGCGAAAATTCTTGATAGAAAGTTTGCTGCTCACTTTGAAAACTGAGTATGCATCAAAGGTCCAAGCAAACATTGAGACTTTTGAAGAAAGCATCCATTCTTGCTTGAGCCTATGAAGATTGGAGATACACGCACCTGCCGAAAACGGCAGGTGTTTTTTTATGGCTTTTTGAATTGCCCTGTTTTTAGAAAAAGGCTGATTTCGCATATTTTGTTGCTATTTACCAAGTAAATGCTCGCTTTCCGCGGGAGTCTCGAATTTGCGCTCCAATCAACGATAAATCGTTTCGTTTTAAACAACAATCTTTACGAAAAGAGCCTAAAAAAAAGAGTTGGTTTTATAAAAGGGTCCTAAGGAAACACTATTCTTATCATCATAAAGGGAGGTCTATCTACTTGAGTGCGAAAGAGAATGCTTTGTCCATACTGGCTCTGGGCGGAGTGAATGAAATCGGTAAAAACATGTACGTGGTTCAATATGCTAACGATCTCGTCATTATTGATTGTGGGGCTAAGTTTCCTGATGAAAGTTTATTAGGAGTCGATTTGATCATTCCCGATATTTCCTTTCTTCAGGAGAATAAGGAGAAGATCCGCGCTTTAATTGTGACTCATGGGCATGAAGACCATATTGGCGGGATCCCTTATTTCCTGAAAAAATTGAATGTGCCCATTTATGCCACACGTTTAACACTTGGTTTGATTGAATTGAAATTAAAAGAACATAACCTTTTGGCTGATACGGAATTAATCCAGATCGATTCGGATTCAAGGTTGGAATTCGGGGAGATGGTTCTGGACTTTTTCAAAACGAATCATAGTATACCCGATTGCCTTGGAGTCACCATGCATACGCCAGAAGGCACGGTCGTTCATACAGGGGACTTTAAGTTTGACTTGACTCCCATGAATGATCAGTATCCCGATATCCATAAAATGGCCAAAATCGGGAGTGAAGGTGTACTGGTATTATTATCTGAAAGCACGAACGCTGAACGTCCTGGCTCAAGCCCCTCTGAGCATCTGGTTGGCAGCCATATTGAAGAAGCCTTCATGCAGGCAAAACGGAAAGTCATTCTTTCGACCTTCGCTTCAAATGTCAATCGCGTTCAACAAGTTGTGAACGCTGCACAGAAGACAAACCGGAAACTCGCCCTGATTGGACGAAGCATGGTGAATGTCGTATCCGTTGCCATCGAACGAGGCTACCTTGAGGTTCCTGATGGGATGCTTATCCAACCGCAAGAAGTGGATAAATATGCTCCTGAAAGGGTCGCGGTTTTATGTACAGGAAGTCAAGGTGAGCCATTTGCTGCACTTTCCCGGCTTTCCAGTTCGAATTATCGGGATATGAGTATATTGCCTGATGATACAGTGATTCTTGCCTCCACTCCAATACCCGGAAATGAACGGGATGTTTCACGCATTATCGACAACCTGTTTCAACTTGGCGCCAAAGTCATTTACGGTTCTGGGACAGTAACGGGCATGCATGTTTCCGGACATGCCTATCAGGAAGAATTAAAGCTCATGCTTACCCTGATGAAACCGAAGTATTTCATACCGATTCACGGTGAGTATCGGATGTTGCACCAGCATCGATTGTTAGCTGAGTCTGTCGGGGTGGAGAAGGACCATACTTTCATCATCAATAACGGCGATGTGGTGGATATTGAAAACTCCGTTGCCCGTCAAACGAGAAAAGTTGCTGCAGGCAATACCTTTGTTGATGGTGTTGGCGTTGGTGATGTTGGAGAAATCGTTCTGCGGGACCGTAAGCAGCTTTCCGAAGATGGAATGCTCGTGATCGTCATCACACTAAGCAAGACGGAAAGAAAAATAGTATCAGGACCCGATACCATTTCCCGGGGATTTGTTTATGTTCAAAATTCCGAGGACCTCCTTAGGCATGTGAACCGTCTTGTCACGAAAACGGTCAACGACTTACAAAGTGAAAAAATATACCGCTGGAACGTCATCAAGCAAACCATAAAGAAGGAACTGGGGCACTATCTCTTTACTCAAACTAAGAAAAAACCTATGATCCTTCCGATCATCATTGAGGTTTAGCGCCAAATCGAAAGCACACAAAAAGGAACTCGAATCGAGTTCCTTTTTTCAATCAAGCCCTGATTTACTCGCTTTTGCGGCCATCGCCTTGTTCTTATTCCAAACCTTGAACTTCATGAAAACGGCGGCAAGACCGATAATCACGATGAATAAAAGACTGATGAAGAACCCTGGACGTATCTCTTTTTCAAGCAGGGTGCCACTTACGGCGGCCAAAATTAAAAGAAGCCCGAAAACGGCCGTAATCTTACTCCAAATCTTATTTTCCAAGATTTTAAAAGAAGAGAGAATGATGAATGCCCAGTTATACAAAAGTAATATCCCAGCTGATGTCGTAATGTATTCATAAATCTTGCCTGGCAGGAGCAAGGCAGTGATGATTGACCCTAAAAGTCCCAAGGCTCCAAGACCGAGTGAGGGCAGTGGAAGGTCCTTGAATTTCTTGATCTTTTGCATGAATAATGCGGGTGCATTCCCATCATCGGAGAGGGTTACCAATAGATTGGTTACACCAAATAGTGAAGCGGTCATCGTCGAGAAACCGGCAATGATGATCGCACCATTAAAAACGTGCGGAAAAAATGCCAGGTGATAACTGTCCAATGCCGAAACGAATGGGCTTTCTTTTTCACTGAATGCCCCTAATGAAATCATGGTTACGGCTAACCCCAATGAAATCACATATATGATGGTAAGAACCAAGAGCATGATCGTCCCTGCCTTAGGCGCATCTTCCTTCTTTTTAAGCTGCATCGCCATCAGTCCAATGACCTCAATGCCGCCAAACGCATAAAAGGCATAGATAAGGGAGGTCCAAAACCCTTTTAGCCCTTTTGGAAATAATTCATTGAACTTATTCGGAAATGGGGGCGGTTTCCCTCCATCAAGACCAAACCAGCCGAAAACGGCACATATTGCAATAATGATAAACATGACGATCGCTGCCGTCTTAATTATCGCAAGTATGTTTTCCACTCTGTCGAACCCTTTTGTTCCCAGCAATACCACAACGATCGAAACAATGGCAAAACCGGATGCAAATAGCCACAGCGGGACCTTCGGAAACCAAAATTGTGATAATAGCGAAAGCGCAGTAAGCTGGCTTCCCATGATCAATATATTGGAGGACCAATAATTCCAGCCACAGCTAAAGCCAGCCCATCGTCCAAATGCCTTATTGGCATAATAACAAAAAGAACCCTCTTGAGGATCGGCAGCCGTCATCTTAGCTAGCAGATTATAAACGATGTAAGTACCTAGTGCAGCCAATATAAATGAAAATACAATGGACGGCCCAGTCGTTTTAATCCCTATGGCCGAACCGAGGAAATACCCTGTCCCGATCGTACAGCCAACACCGACCAATGATAACTGCCACCATTTCATATCGCCTTGTTGTTCACCAGATGCTGCGGAATTTTGAGCAGCCTTCCCTTTAGCTGAACGGCAATTGGCTTTTGTTGTCATAACATTACCCCCTTCCATCATTCATAGTGTTGATAATGCCACATTGAATTATGTAAGGAAGAAATTTACCAAATGGTAAATCAAGTATTCGAATAAGAATTGAAGTGCTGTGTAATGTGCGTAAGCACTGTGATACGACGGCAGAAATGCCTTGATAAGCGCCGATAAGGGATGATGGAAATGGCCATTAAGCTTTTTTCATTTAGGTTCTTTTCGTAAAGATTGTGGTTTTTAAAACGAAACGATTTAACGTTGGTTGGAGCGCAAGTGCGAGACTCCTGCGGGATCAGCGGGATAGATGATCTCACACCGCCCACCCCGCGGAAAGCGAGCATAGGAGGGGAAATCAACCAACCACTTTTGGTAAATAGTAACAAAGTATGCGAAAAAAACCTTCATTAAAACCTGCGAAATCCAATGCAGCTACAAAAAGACCAAGAAAAATCATCCGGCTATAAATGAAAAGTACAAAAAAAAGCCGTGGGAAAGCCCGGCTTTTTCGGGGAATTTCTATTGATTAGGAGGCAGCAGCTTCTTTTTTGTCTGAACTAATGAATTTCCAAACAATCAAGACGATTCCTATACCTATGATCCCTGTAATGATATAGCTCAAATTGAGATGATTTTTCATGACAAGGGACATGACCGGAGGGCCTGCCGCAACTCCGATGAACCTAGATGACATGTAGAAAGAGGTTATCGTCCCACGCTGTTCCTTTTTTATATTTTGAGTGATGATTGCGTCTAGTGTCGGCAATAACGCACCAATTGCTATGCCCGCCAAACTTGTTACGAGTAATAATAGGAAAACTTTATTTTTTGTAAAACCGACAAATACAAGGCTGATTGAAAGGACAATCAAACTAATCATGATGATCTTTTTCATGATTGGCAATTCGCCCTTGATTTTCTTCCCGGCAACATAAGAAGACACACAAAGGAAAAATAGCGGGATCGCTATCACTAAACCTTTTTTGATTCCATGCAAATCATGGATTTTTTCCAGATTATCAGACAAAAAGAAAAGAACACCGAATAAAACCAACATGACAAATACACCAATCAGGAAAACTGTATATAACCATTTTCCTTCCTGTTTGAATATTTTTTTCGTATCATTCCAAAATTCATTGAATTTCTTCGGTTCATCCTTTTCCTTTGGTACCTTTATAAAGAAAAAGACCAAGACAATAGATATTAAACTGAAGAATGAAATCGAGAAGAATGGTAAAAACCAGATAAATGCAGCGAACAGGGAACCCAATATTGGACTTAGCACTTTCCCAAATGTATTCGAGGTTTCTATGATACCCAGACAAGCGCTCGTTTTTTCATCATCATCCTTGTATAAATCCCCCACAAGAGGCAAAATGATGGGCGAGGCACCAGACGCCCCAATCCCCTGCAATACCCTCCCAATGATGATCCATGTATAGGGATTTTCCATTTTCCATGATGCATAACCTGCGACCAAGCCACCAATGAGAGCTAGGATCAGACTTGGCAGGATCACCATCTTCCGTCCGAATCGATCTGATAAATAACCTGCTATAGGAATTAAAAAAATGGATGCAACGGAATAGCTTGTTATCACCATGCTTGATTGAAATGAAGATATCCCCACCTTATCCTCGAAAATGGGCAAAACCGGAATAAGCATTGAATTTCCAAGCGTCATCACCAATGGAATCGATGCCATACTGATCAGACACCACACGCTTACATCTTTATTTTGCTTCTCATGACCCTTCATACTTACACTCCTCATCCATTATAAAAGCAACTAGGTAACCTTTCGTGAAATCAATATGTGTTTTGCATCATTTTTTAGATGTCTTAAATTATTATGTTATAGCTTCGAAAGATTTATTCAGTAGCGCATTAACCAAAATTACCCCTTTTTGACCTTTAAAACAAAAAAGCCTTTTGTATAACAATGGGTTTCTCTTTTTTCACAATGAGTAGGTAAGCGCAAACCGGACTATGATTCATCATGTCCACTCTAAAAGGGCTAAAAAGGTGGTACAAGTCCAATTGTTTGAATACATTCAATTAAGCGAAGATGTATTAATCGATGAGGTGATGAAAATTGGGTGCTTTTTTCAGCTATGTATTATTAGGTTTATCACTGGCGGCTCCTATCGGTCCCATAAACGCGGCTCAATTGGACAAAGGAATCAAGAAGGGTTTTTGGCATGCCTGGATTTTTGGCTGGGGTGCCATTTTAGCAGATCTTGTTTTTATAGCCCTCGTCTTTTTCGGTGTCGTCCACTTTTTGGACAACTCCTTCATGAAGACATTTTTATGGCTTTTTGGATTTTTCGTCCTGACCTATACCGGGATTGAAAGTCTGCTAAGTGCAGGCAAGATTGAAGTGAATGCACGAAAAGCGAAAGACTCCCTTTTTTCTTCATTTCTGACAGGATTCATCATGTCCCTTTCGAATCCTTTATCCATTTTGTTTTGGCTGGGGATTTATGGATCCATTCTCGCAAACTCCGCTTCAAAATATGATATGGATCATTTACTTTTTTACAGTTCAGGGATCCTTGCCGGCCTCTTGATCTGGGATTTCGCGATGGCCATCATCGCCAGCACTTTCAAACGCTTTTTATCCAAACCCATTCTAATAGGCATCTCGATCATTTCGGGTATATCCCTAATAGGGATTGGCATTTACTTTGCCATCCAAGCAGCCAAGGTTTTATTTACATAAGCATTTACTGGGTGAGTTCGTATAGAAAAGACAGCCGATTTATTCGGCTGTCTTTTTTTATCCAAACCTATCCAAGGGACATATACTCGTGAGTTTTGTGCATTTACTCGTGAGTTTCACGCATTTACTCGTGAGTTTCGCGCATTTACTCGTGAATTTCGCGCATTTACTCGTGAGTTCCGGATTAAGCTGCTTTTTTTGTTAGATGCGGCGTTCTTTTATTTGCTGGGCCATTTTCTTGATGAACGTTTCTATTGCGACATTTTCAACCTCTTGTTCCCCGTATTTCCGGACGTTCACTTCATTTTCTTTCTCTTCTTTATCTCCGAGAACCAGCATATATGGGATTTTCCCCATCTGTGCTTCCCTGACTTTATACCCGAGCTTTTCATTCCGATCATCAATTTTCACTCTTATGCCTTGATTCTTCAGTTCTTTTTGAACCTTTAAACAATAATTCAAATGAACTTGTGAGACAGGGATGATCTGTACTTGCACCGGGGCGAGCCATACTGGAAAAGCACCGGCAAAGTGTTCTATCAGGATTCCGAAAAAGCGATCGATCGATCCAAAAATGGCACGATGAATGACGACCGGACGAACTTTTTCATTATTTTCATCGATGTAAGTCAGATCAAATTTGTCGGGCATTTGAAAATCAAGTTGGATTGTTGCACATTGATGGCTTCGTTTTAAAGCATCTTTAATATGAAAATCAATTTTCGGACCATAAAATGCCCCGTCCCCTTCATTTACTTGATAATGTATCCCGATGCTTTCCAGAACATTTTTCAAGGCTGTTTCAGAAGCTTCCCAAAGGGAATCATCACCCATTGAATCCTCTGGACGCGTCGAAAGCTCCACGGAATACTCGAATCCAAAAGTGCGGTACACCTTATCGATCAGATGAAACACTTGTTTAATTTCACTTTCGATTTGATCCTGCCGAACATAGATGTGGGCATCATCCTGACAAAATGTACGGACACGCAGCATCCCGTTCAATGCCCCGCTATATTCATGACGGTGGACTTGACCGAATTCAGCCATCCGAATGGGTAAATCCCTGTAAGAATAAAGACTGTTTTTAAAAATGAGCATATGACCCGGACAGTTCATGGGCTTCATCGCGAATTTTGTTTGATCCACCTCAGTGAAGTACATATTCTCATGGTAATGGTCCCAGTGACCCGATTGTTCCCATAACCGCTGGTTCATCATGAAAGGAGTCCGAACTTCGTCGTAATCAGCCTCAGTCTGAAGCTCCCGCGAGAATTTCTCCAATTCATTTCTAACGATTTGCCCTTTCGGTAAATAAAACGGCATTCCAGGGGCTTCCTCCGAAAACATGAATAGCTCCAACTGCTTTCCTAATTTACGGTGATCGCGTTTGGCCGCTTCTTCCAGGAATTCAAAGTGTTCCTGTAGATCCTTTTTCTTTCGGAATGCCACGCCATACACCCTTTGAAGAACTTCATTTTGATTGTCTCCCCGCCAATAGGCACCAGATACACGAGTCAATTTGAACGATTTTACAAATGATGTGGATGGAAGGTGCGGCCCTCTGCAAAGATCGACGAATTCCCCCTGTTGATAGATCGTTAATTTTTCACCATTAGGGATGCTCTTTGCAATATCCAACTTGAATGACTCCCCTCTGCCCTCGAATAACTTCACAGCTTCTTCATAAGTCACTTCGATTCTTTTTATTTCCAGGTTTTCACTTATGATATGTTCCATCTCTTTTTCAATGGCTTGTAGATCTTCTGGGCTCAAAGGATGGTCTAACTTAAAATCATAGTAAAAACCATCTTCCACGACTGGCCCCATTCCTAATTCCACATTTCGGTACAATCTTTTCACTGCCTGTGCCAAAACATGCGCCGCTGTATGTCGTAATACTTGTAATCCTTCATCCGAATCCAGAGTCAAGATCGACAATACGGCATCCTCATTCAGCTTGTGACTTAGATCAACCAGTTGCTTATCCAGTTTGCCTGCCACTGCCTTTTTTCTTAAACTTGAGCTGATGGACCCTGCCACACTTTCCACTGTCATCCCTTGCGGATATTCCTTTTGCTGCCCATCCGGGAATTGAACTTTAATCATTTTTTCACCCATCACATAAACACCCCTTTTTTAGTAATAAAAAAACGCACCCATCCCTATATAAGGGACGAGTGCGTTTACCCGTGGTTCCACCCAATTTCCCATAAGCAAGTAACACTCATGGCTCTGGAGCTTGTAACGCAGCTTAGACGATATCAGATACTCTTGTTCACCGATATAGCTCAAAGGCGGTAAATCAATTTCCTAAGCCAGGAAGTTCGCAGCTGCCCTTCCCTCTCTGTAGACCGTAAAAATGATTCATGTCCTTATCATGGCACTAATTATAATAATAAAAAACGCACCCATCCCTAAGTAAGGGACGAGTGCGTTTACCCGTGGTTCCACCCAATTTCCCATAAGCAAAAAACACTCATGGCTCTGGAGCTTGTAACGCAGCTTAGACGATATCAGTTACTCTTGTTCACCGATATAGCTCAAAGGCGGTAAATCAGTTTCCTAAGCCAGGAAGTTCGCAGCTAACCCTTCCCTCTCTGTAGACCGTAAAAATGATTCATGTCCTTATCATGGCACTAATTATAATAATAAAAAACGCACCCATCCCTAAGTAAGGGACGAGTGCGTTTATACCCGTGATTCCACCCAATTTCCCATAAGCAAGTAACACTCATGGCTCTGGAGCTTGTAACGCAGCTTAGACGATATCAGTTACTCTTGTTCACCGATATAGCTCAAAGGCGGTAAATCAATTTCCTAAGCCAGGAAGTTCGCAGCTGCCCTTCCCTCTCTGTAGACCGTAAAAATGATTCATGTCCTTATCAATGCTTCTAAAATGTAAATGGATTTTTATATTGTTATATATATTACAATATATTCCCATAAGTGACAACCTCAATTTTTTTAATTTCATTATAAACGCTAAATTGGTATAATTAGTAAAAAAAGGAGTCTCCATGAAAAGTTTAAGCAATTGGTCTATCGTATTTGCCGTGATTGGCACATTATCTCTTTGCTGTTCCCTTGCTTTACCAACAGCCTCCGAGATGCTTATGATTTCAGGATTCGGTTCGTTACTTATTGGTATGTTATGCAGTTTCGGGGCCATATATAAAAATGAAAAAGGAAAGTTGAAATTCTTGGCTGTTGCTGCATTCTTTCTTTTAAGTTTCATTCTCGTTTGGAATGAACCATTTCAAATTCTCAAGCTCTTGACCTGGATGAAAAATTAATCAAAATGAAAAACCCGTTCGCCATGACGGGTTATTTGATTGATTCAATCTTCATCGGCTATCGTTAGACTTGAGTTCTTTATTCTAAGCCATAGCGTAAGTCCAGTGATCCAGAGAATTAGCGCGCATCCAAAGCCGAGCAAAGATAACGGTGCAAGGATTTGATGCTCCCCAAACTTGACAGTGTCTGGCACAATAAGCAATGTGATAAGCGCCAATAAACAGAGAAGCACTCCTGTTGCATAGTAAACCTTGATTTGGAAAAGTGACGCCAAAGGTAAAAAATGAATCCCTACAATAATGGCGATGACCCCCGGTATAAGCTCGGTCTGATTGATCAAGTTACAGATGACAATGGCAATCCCAATCAGCAAACCTTCGGCAATGAAGACCATATTAAACAAAAATCCGATACGCTTCAGACGCATAGCCCCATCTCCTGAAACTTGATTGGACATTTTTTGTGATGCATGAATTAATGAAATGCCGCCGATAACCATTATGATTCCCACGAAGATGGCTGCGAGTTCCACGTAGGGAAACCCCCACCCCTGCAATCCCATTACACCGGTACCTGCCCACAGTGTACCGAAGACCGCCATGAAAATGACTCCAATTCCAGAACCGCGATACGCCTCTTTCATCCTCATTTTCCTTTCATCCACAGTAATAAAAGTACATAGAATAATAGTATTGCTTACCCTCCCCAATTATTCAGCTATAAAAACTGATTTATTGCAAAAATTACCATGTTGCGAATTTTAATGGATAATTGCCGCTTTCGTCGATATATTTCTATTTTCGTCGATATAATCTTGTTTTCGGAGATATATCTATTTTTTCAGAGATATATTTCTATTTCCGTCCGATATCGTCTAATTAGTGTTCATAAAAAAACCTGAGTCCCAAAGGGATTTCAGGTTTTTTCTATTCATATCAAGCCACATCTGATTTATCAAATTGGCAATCTTTTAATGATATTAATTTGGTCTTGTGATAAATCTTGTATCCTAACCAGATCGCCAGGAATATCGGTAATCCGATATAGGAGACAGCAACGCCATACCAGTCGATGCTGCCGCTTAGGAATGCTTGATAATTCTGCCCGGCAATGACTCCCATGCAAAGGATGAATGATAGGATCGGACCGAGTGGAAACCATTTTGCTTTATATTTCAATTCGTTCAGGTCACCACCCTGTGCAACATAGGCAAGTCTAAAGCGATAATGGCTGATGGCGATTCCAATCCAGGCGATGAAGCCGGTTAGCCCGGATGCATTCAATAGCCATGTAAATACATGGTCCCCAAAAATGGAGGTCAAGAAGGCGAGCCCGCCAATTAATGTCGTTAGAATCAAAGCATTCATCGGGATTCCCCTGCGATTGACTTTAGCGAGGAATTGGGGAGCTTGTTTATCTTTCGCCATCGACCATAACATCCGCGTTGATGCATATAGTCCCGAGTTCCCTGCGGATAGTAAGGAAGTCAACACGACTGCATTCATGACGGATGCCGCGAATGCAAGTCCTGCCCGTTCAAAGACAAGTGTGAAAGGGCTTACAGAAATGTTTTCGACGTCCCCGTTCAGCAAACTTGGACTTGTATACGGAATCAAGAGGCCGAGTATCAGGATGGCTCCGATGTAAAATAATAGGATTCGCCAAAATACTTGGCGGATCGCATTCGGAACATTTTTTTCGGGATTCTCACTTTCCCCGGCAGCAATCCCAACCAGCTCCGTGCCTTGAAAAGAAAATCCCGCGATAAGAAAGATTGAGATGATCGATAAAAATCCTCCCTTGAATGGTGCCTCGTCCATGGTGAAGTTTTCAAATCCGATCACCTTTCCGCCAAAAACCCCAAATATGGTCAATAAACCAATAATGATGAAGCAAATGATGGCAATGACTTTTATTAAGGCAAACCAATATTCAGATTCACCATAGCTTTTAATGGATAGGGCGTTGAGGGTGAAGACGATTCCAAGAAATAATCCACTCCATATAAGGCTGGGTACATCAGGGAGCCAGAATTTCATGATGATGGCTGCAGCAGCTATTTCCACGGCAAGGGTGACAGCCCAGTTAAACCAATAATTCCAGCCAAGTGCAAAGCCGAATGCGGGATCAACAAAGCGTGTGGCATAGGTGGAAAATGATCCCGACACAGGCATATATGTCGCCATTTCCCCTAAGCTCGTCATAAGGAAATAAACCATGATACCAATGCAGGCATAGGCAACAAGGGCACCGCCGGGCCCTGCGCTCTGGATGGTTGCCCCGCTTGCCAGGAATAATCCGGTTCCTATTGAACCTCCAATGGCAATCATGGTCATATGCCTTGCTTTCAGTTTCCTTTTAACTGTCGGTTCTTGATTATCAATGAGATTCATGTCCATATGGTTCCTACCTCATTTTCTTTTAAAGTTAAAAGTTCAAGAAATATAAGAGTTTTTAACAACCGCTTTGTGAAAGTCTTAATAGTTCGCTTCACTTGCTGGGATCCTATTCAGTTTAATGGCCATTGCCTGGTATCGTCTCCCTATTCCCGGCCTGGGTGACCCCATCCTGCTCAGGCTCCATTCCACACCATTGAATTAATGTAAGGGCAATGATTTCGGCCGTGGAGAATACGTTGTCAAGCAGGATGTATTCATTTGGATAGTGTGCAACCTCGGTTACTCCTGGTCCGAAAACGATTGCAGGCGTTTCACCGACATGTGTCAGCAATCCCCCATCCGTTCCCCAAGGGGAGGCCTCAATGACAGGGTCCTGTCCGGCCACTTGCCGATATTGATGAACAAGCGTATTCATCAGTTCATGCTCTACATCAATTGCTCCTGGAACCCAGCGTGCCCCGAACCACTCCAATACGGGCGGGTTTTCCTTGAACCATTGGTCCACTTCCACCAGCTGCAATAACCAGGACGCCATTTCATCCTTCGCCTGCTCCATCGTTTCCTCCGGCGCAACGCCCATCCTTCCTTCGATTTTCACAAGGTCAGGGACGGATGACGGCCAATTGCCGCCTTCAATGACACCTAGATTGATAGGTATCGGAATAGGCGTGTTCTGATAAAGCGGATCATTGACACGTGCATTTCGCTTTTCTTCCAAGGCACGAATATGATTGATGACGGTCATGCTCTTTTCAATCGCACTAACGCCTTCATATCTTGTTCCGCCATGGGCTGACCGTCCTTTGACATGGATTCGGAACCACATCGAACCCTGCTGTTTCGGGAAGATCCTCATATTCGTCGGTTCAGGGATCAGGGCGGCATCTGCTTTATATCCCCTCAGGACGGCCGCCAGTGTTCCGGCCCCGCCGCTTTCTTCTTCAATCACACTTTGAAAAATGACATCTCCTTTTAATTGGATGCCACTTTCCTTCAATGCCTGCATCGCAAGGATCAGCGATACATTTCCACCCTTCATATCGGTTACACCCCGACCAAACATTCTTCCATTTTTAATCGCTCCACTATATGGATCGTCGTGCCACTGATCCCGGTCACCATCCGGAACCACATCGATGTGTCCGTTCAAAATGATGGAGCGTCCGCCGCCAGTCCCTTTCATGATACCTACCACATTGGGGCTGTTCGAAAATTCACTGCGCGGAGAATAGAAATAAGAATGCTTTTTCAGCTCGCTGCCGTCCGGTTCCCAACTATCGATTTGCAAACCCATTTCCTGCAGTTTTTGGGCGACGATGGCCTGTGCCCCTGCTTCATTTCCTTGCGTACTTGGGGCTTGTACCATTTTTTGCAGTAGGTTTGTTCCTTCTTCCCGATGATCCTTGATCCATTGGTTTATCCGTTTTTTAATATCCGGCACATTTATCCCTCCTTAATCTTGAATGCATATTTTCGACTTATTCAATCGTGTTAACGGCAGCATGGATTTTCAATGTCGCCTCTGTATTCCTTATCACATCATCGACGGTATATGGCGCCATGACTTCCTTCAGCACCAATCCCTCTTCTGTAACTTCCATGACAGCCATATCCGTAATGATTAAATCCACACTCTGCCTCGCCGTCAATGGGAGCGTACATGCCTTCAATATCTTCGATTCACCCTGCTTATTCACGTGATTCATCAGGACGATCACCTTTTTCGCTTTCTGGGCAAGCTCCATTGCCCCGCCCATACCCGGCACCCGCTTTCCTGGGACGATCCAATTCGCCAAATCCCCTTTTTCACTGACCTCCAGGGCTCCAAGGATGGTGATGTCGATGTATCCTTTCCTGATCATTCCAAATGCTGTCGCACTGTCAAAATAGGAAGCTCCTATTACAGTGGTGATCGGGAACCCTCCTGCATTACAGAGGGCAGGATCTTCTTGCCCGGGATCAGGACTTGGCCCTGTACCGAGAACTCCGTTTTCCGCATGGAACAGCACATGAATATCTTGAGGTATATGGTCGGCCACCAAGGTAGGGATGCCGATGCCTAAATTGACGATCAATCCGTCATGGATTTCCTCGGCGGCGCGTTTCGCGATGCGATTTCGTACATCTACTGCCATGCCCATTTCCAATTCACCCCTTTTGTCGGAATCACCATATCTACATAAATGCCTGGTGTAGCAATACATTCCGGATGCAATTCGCCTACAGGAACGATTTCCTCCACTTCCGCAATCGTGAAGGTTCCAGCCATCGCTACCAAAGGATTGAAGTTACATGCAGTCTTGTCGTACACTAAATTCCCCAGCGAATCTGCCTTTTTAGCATGGACGATGCTGACTTCAGCCGTCAAAGCGGTTTCCACCAAGTATTCTTTTCCTTCTATCACCATCTTGTCCTTGCCTTCTTCGGCTATCGTACCAATCCCGACATCGACAAAAATCCCGCCTAAGCCTACACCTCCAGCACGAATCCGTTCGGCTAATGTCCCTTGCGGTGAAAATTCCACCTGCAGCTTTCCTTCAGTCATGAGCCTGCCGGCATTAGGGTTGGAACCGATATGCGAGGCGATCACTTTCTTTGCCCTTTCAGCAGTCACAAGCCGGCCAATGCCGATGTCAGGGAATCCAGTATCATTGCCAATCAAGGTCAATTCCTTAACGCCCTTGTCAAGAATACCCTGTACGAGCGTCGGAGGAGTCCCCACTCCGCCAAACCCGCCATACATGAGTGTGCATCCATCGGAAATATGCTCCAATGCTTCTTCCATGGTCACAATTTTGTTTTTCTTCGTAATGACCTGCTTCATAACGTTCCTCCTAAATAGCCTGCATGTCCTCCATCAAACCTTCCGTGTGCAATTCTTGCTGCAACTCTTCAAGGGAAGCTTCCAGTATCCTGACGAGGGTATCGATTTCTTCATTAGTAATGATTAATGGCGGAGATATGATTACCGCATCTCCAGCGATTCCTTCAATCGCACCTGCAGCAGGATAGATCAACAGCCCCTTATCAAAAGCCTTATTGACAAGCCTTGTAGTCAGGCCGATTTGCAAGTCGAATGGAGTTTTTGAAATCCGATTGGAGACAAACTCAAGCCCAAGGAGCAGCCCTTTCCCTCTTACATCACCAATGATGTCGAATTTTTCAGCCAATCCTTCCAGCCTCTTAAACAGATACTGACCTTTCTCTTCCGCTGCCTGAACCAGGCCATTTCTCTCGATGTAGGAAAGCACTTCCAATGAAACGGCTGCAGATAGAGGGTTTGCACTATATGTGTGTCCAGCCATGATTGATTTCGAACCTTTTAAAATGGGCTCCATGACACGGTCAGTAATCATCGTGGCTGCCATTGGTGTATAGCCGGCACTCATTCCTTTACCCAATGCGAATATATCCGGGGTGACTCCCCAGTGTTCCATTGCGAACATTTTTCCTGTTCGTCCGATTCCCGTCATTACCTCATCGGCGATAAAGAGAATGTCATAGGTTTCGCAGATCTCCTTAATCCTTTGATAGTAGCCATCCGGCGGTGTTACAGCACCAGCCGATGCCCCGATTATCGGTTCTGCGATGAAGGCTGCGATATTCTCGGAGCCGACCCTTTGAATAGCTGTTTCCAGTTCATCTGCACACTTAAGCTTGCATCCGGAAGTTTCATTATTATGAGGACAGCGATAGCAGTAGGGAGCAGATATGCTAGGGAAATCCTCCAATAGCGGCACAAAACGTTTTCTTCTTGGTACATGGCCAGACATCGATAAAGCGCCCATCGTGATCCCGTGATAACTCGTCCACCTGGATATGATGCGATTTTTTCGCTCGAACCCTTTTTCTTGCCAATGTTGTATCGCGATCTTCATTGCCGTTTCGGTCGCTTCTGAGCCACTATTCACAAAAAATGACCAATTCAAATCCCCTGGAGCCAACTCACTCAGCTTTTTTGCCAATGCCTCTGCGGCTCCACTCGTAAAATGGGACCTATATGCAAAAGAAACCTTGCGGGCCTGCTCCGTCATTGCCTCGACAACGTCCAATACACCATGGCCTATACTTGCTGTGACCGCTCCTGATGAGCCGTCTATATACTGTTTTCCATCTATATCATAAAGGTAAATTCCATTCCCATGAGAGATAGTGGGATAATGTTGATCCAAAGTAGGCTTAATCAAATGATTCCGTTCCATTTCATCTCTCCTTTTTCACGTTCGTACACACTGCTCATTATCTATCAATCAATTAAGTTCTTAAAACCGATCTACCAACTAAAAGGTTCATCCTGAATCAGGATGGATTCGGTAGGGCAGCCTTCCATAGCATCTTGCATGTCATCATGCAGGATCTCAGGAACTTCGGCAATCCCCTGATTATCGTCCAAGATGACGAAAGCGATTCCTTGATCATCATAGTCATAAATCTCGGGTCCTGTTGCACCGCATGCCCCGCATGCAATACAGGTTTCTTTATCAACCCATGTGTATTTAGCCATAGAAACAATCCTCCTACTTGACGGATAAATCTTTACCCCAAATATTCATGTCCTCACACTTATCCCAAATATTGCAATTCTTCGTTAATCTGCCTCCATATTCATATCCCAGCTGATGAAAGACTGCGTTCATGCCCATTGACAATGATCGCGCCAATGAATAAGAGCAATAAATGTTTTTCCTGAACAATTCTTGTTCCAACGCGGAGATGAGCACCTTCATGAAGCCATGCTTTCGATGTTCGGGAATCGTTGCACAGTCCGTCAATTCAGCATTGTGATACATCTCATTCACTTCAGCGGATGCAGCACTCACGATGGTTCCTTCATATTCGATTACACTAAAGATCGTGCCTTCCTCCATCACTTTCTTGATATATCGCTCATCATTCATCGGTGTAGGATAGGTTTCAAAAATGGCACCGTATAACTCCGCCAGCTCTTTTGCATCTTCAACCGCAGCAAACCGGAGGATATAACCCTTAGGAATTTGCTGAGATTCCATTACCCTTGGAACCTTGCTTATCTCTTGGATGACTTTATCTTCCTTGACCCAAAAGTCGCTCGTTCGCCTTTCATCCGTTAAATAGAAGGCCATGCAATAGGCATCATTCCCTTTGAAATACTTGCTCAATATGCCTTCCAGCATGAATCCTTGACCCAATGCCGCTGATAAATCTTCATTTCTGGCCTTAAGTATCACTTTAGTGAAGCCCTGCTCCTTTGCGATGACAAGGGCCCGATCGATCGCTTTTTTGACATTTCCCCGATAATCATCCATGCGTAAGCGCTGATTGGCATGATCATGATAGAGTTCCATCGTATAACAATCCCCAGTCTCCACTTGGGTGAAAAAAGACAGCTTTTGAACAGGCATTACGTAACCTCCTTATTTAAAGAATTCGGGAGAAGAGATGCATATCATCCGCTTCTCCCGGCATTCTATTTCCAATTGAATAATTTTTTGACAGGTGCCTGAAGAAGCAGATCATACGTGAACTCATCAGGATATCCACTCACATCATATATAGACAAGGCTTCATCCACCTTTTGATTCATCGAATCGGACACATAGATTCCACACTCAGGACAGTTCACGGCTGGAACTTGAAGGACTTTTATCGAGCGTTTCCCGTCAGGCATGATCCAGTAACAATCCTTCTTTTCACTTTCTTCCACGTTCGGGGCGTTGCACCATAAGCAATCCATCTTCATTCCTCCTTGCCTTCGGATTTAACCGAGCCACTAACGGCCATGGCGTTCTTTTTTTCTTGGGCTAGCCTTAATTTTTCCTTCATTTCATCCCGTTTATCACGGCGATCCTTCAAGGAAGCATGTTCCTCAGTGCTTTCGTACGATTTTCTCTTGTCAAGACGACGAAGGCCCTCTGGCACCAAATTGAATTTCTCGTCCGTCATGAGAGCTGAAATCCCGACGGCTTCTTTCCTATCCGCCGTACCATACACTTCATCAAAGTAAGCATCCGCACTGCCGGCAACATAATTCTTCGGCTCCGGATAGCTTGTGATAACTCCTTCAAAGTTTCGTAAAACGACTTTATCCGGACTTTGCGAAAGAAGGTAATTCGGAGTCAGGGCAATCTTTCCGCCTCCGCCAGGAGCATCCACCACAAAGGTCGGCACTGCATATCCTGATGTATGGCCGCGCAGCGCTTCAATGATTTCCAACCCTTTTGAAACCGGCGCCCGGAAATGGCCAATCCCTTCAGAAAGATCACATTGATAAATGTAATAAGGTCTTACCCTTGCTTTTACACAGTCATGCATAAGCTTTTTCATGATATGTACACTATCGTTGATTCCAGCCAGGATGACTGCCTGATTTCCAAGCGGCACGCCTGCCATCGACAGCATATCACATGCTTTTTTCGCTTCATCCGTCAATTCAAGTGAATGATTGAAATGCGTATTCAACCAAACCGGATGATATTTTTTCAGAATATTACATAAATTTTCTGTAATCCTCTGCGGGAAAACGACTGGTGCACGTGTTCCGATCCGAATGATTTCCACATGCGGGATGGCACGTAAGTTACTCAATACGTATTCAAGAATCTTATCATTGATCAGCAGGCCGTCTCCGCCAGAGATCAGCACGTCCCTTACTTCCGGAGTGTTCCGGATATATTCAATCGCCCCATCAAGCTGTTTCTTCGGAACACCCATGCCAACCTGACCTGAAAAACGGCGTCGCGTACAATATCTGCAGTACATGGAGCATTGGTTCGTTACAAGGAATAGAACGCGATCCGGATATCGATGCGTCAATCCTGGAACAGGGGAATCCTCATCCTCATGCAGCGGATCCTCCAAATCATATCTAGTCTTGTTCATTTCTGCCGAAAGCGGTACCGACTGTAAACGAATCGGACAGCGAGGATCATCGGGATTCATCAATGAAGCATAATAAGGCGTAATGTTCAACGGAATCGTTTGAGTCGAAATCCGGACTCCTTCCTCTTCTTCAGGTGTCAGGTTGACGACCTTTTTCAGATCATCCAGTGTTTTAATCGTATTGGTCAATTGCCATAGCCAATCATTCCACTGCTCTTCCGTTACATCCTTCCATAATTCGATATCATTATAATGCCTGCGTCCACCTAGGTATTCTTTATGTTTTACATCCATTCCCATCAAATTCATTTAAAATGCCCCCCTTATTCTAAAAACTTATATATATACTCTCGCAAGAATGATGCCAACATGAATAACACGGTAAACATAAGCAAAAGGGGGCAAACCGAGCTTAAAGTCGCAAAAAAATTTTCAATAAGCATAATTTTTTGCAGCCAGTTTCTTTGCGCCATGCGAAAAAAGAGGGTCTCTTTTCACAAGAGCCCTCTTCAAGTTACATGATCAAGAAAGTGGCAGCGTTTCCAAAAAACCTGAATTCACTTTGATTCCTTCGATCCCGCCGTATAAACTTTCTCAATGCCGTACTTGTTTAACTTATATTGCAGCCCCTGTCTTTTAATATTGAGGGCTTCTGCCGTTTTGCTGATATTTCCGTTATATTTCTCGAACATTTTGATGATCATTTCCCTTTCCATTTCTTCAAGAACGACAGGTAAATCAATCTTGTCCTGCAATGGGGAAGGATGGCTCTGCGCATTTGCTGCAGCATAATTTCCTGAAGGGAAAAGATAAGCGGGAAGATGATGTTCATCAATCATGTCTTCCCCTGCGTCCATGACGTTAAAGGTCAACTCGATGGCATGTCCCAGTTCACGAATGTTCCCTGGCCATTGATATTGAAGAAGCCGCTGCATCGCCTTTTGACTGATCCCGCGCACTTCGGTAAAAAATGATTTGTTGAACTTTTGAATAAAGTGATTGACGATTTCCGGAATATCCGTTTTACGCTCCAAAAGAGAAGGCATTTGGACCGTCACGACATTCAGGCGGAAAAATAAATCCGAGCGAATGATTCCCCGCTCCAACGCCTCTTCTGGAGATATGTTCATCGCAGCAATGATCTTAACATTAACCTTCTGCTCCTTCGAACCTCCAACACGGCGCACCTCACCTTCCTGAAGCACTCTCAGCAATTTTGCCTGCAGACCGAGGTCAAGGCTATTCAGCTCATCAAGGAAAAGGGTTCCGCCATTCGCCTGCTCAAAAATGCCCATGCGATCCATCGCTCCGGTAAAAGCCCCTTTCGTCGTCCCGAACAGCAGCCCCTCCATCAATTCCTTTGGAACAGCTGCACAGTTCTGCGCGATGAAAGGCTGACTTCGCTGAGCACTTACATTATGTATACTTTGGGCGACCAGTTCCTTCCCTGTCCCGGTGGGTCCATAAATCATGACTGGGGAATGTGTACGGGCCGCTTTTTTCGCCAATGAAATCGCTTGCTGAAAAGCAGGGCTACTACCAATCAAATCACTAAAATGATAGGTCGCCGTCCCTTCAGAGAACTTGCTTTTCTTATGGGTCTCGACCAGCTGGGAACGCAAATCGACAATTTGGTCGTACATATTCATGACCTTCGTAATATCCTTTGCGATTTCAACTGCCCCTATAATTTCACCATCCTCATACAGAGGATACGTACTATTGATCGACGTTATTTTCTTCTCTTTTACATTGACATATGTTTGAATGGACTCAATCGTTTCATTGCCTTTTTCCAATGCTACATGCAGCGTACTGGATTCATCAGTCAATGATGGATAAAGCTGAAAAATATTCTCCCCCAGCACCTGTTCACGATCAAGTCCGTCGATATGTGCCATCATTTCATTGTAGAATACCGTATCCCCATCCTTATTCACGATATGGACACCCACATTGATCACATTCAATATCCATTCAAATTGAGTGGAAAACTGATTTACTGAAGATTTCATTTCTTCATCTCCGTTCTCTGTCATTTGATAGAATCACCTGTAAATTATAGCATTTAATGGGAAACATTTATCTCTTTATTCTTATAAGATTAAAACTTCAACATAAAGGCATAGAATAATAAATTCAAATAAAGGAATCTCGCACCAAGCCAAGAAAATTAATATAAGAAAAATTAAATTTTAGAGGTGAGTCGGATTTCAGAACGAAGCAAAGAAACGAAAATAGAAATTAAACGGTGGGAAGATAGTGACCTTGAATTACTATTTCAACTAAATGCCCCAGAAATGATGGAACATCTTGGCGGAACAGAAAATAATGAACAAATCCTGAAACGCCATCAAAGGTACCTGCAGATTGAAGATAAGGGATGCATGTTTAGCATCATCTCGTTTCCGGAGGCAGATGCAGCCGGTTCCGTTGGCTACTGGCAAAAAGTGTGGAATGATGAATATGTATACGAAATCGGCTGGAGCGTCCTCCCTTCCTTTCAAGGAAAAGGAATCGCATCTCAAGCCGTGAAGGCACTGATAGAGAAAGTCAAAGCCGAACGAAAATACAAATACATTCACGCTTTCCCTTCGATCAATAATTCTGCATCAAACGCAATTTGCCGCAAGCTCGGCTTCAACCTCATCTCCGAATGTGAATTCGAATACCCGGCAGGGAGCTTTATGAGATGCAATGATTGGTGCTTGGAACTTGAATGAATTCTTTAGATGATTAGCGGACCTGTTCAGGAAGGATTATTCAAGGGTAGTCGAATCATGACGGGTTTAGGTGAATTATTTCCCGGGAAAGTCGAATTATTCCCAAGGCAGGACGGATTGCATCCTATCTGACAACATCCATATAGCCGGAGCTGCTTAACGTGTCTGTCTAAAAGGATAATGAACCTGAATAGGAAGTTTTATATCTTAATGATGGTTAGGTTGACTCCCTGATTTTAAGTTTAGTAGGCAATTTAATAATGTCCCGCTTTAATTCCAAATCATCATTTAAATATTTTATTAATTCCATAACAGTACGCTGTCCCAGTTCCATAATTGGTATATCGATTGTGGTTATGGTGGGGGTTGTGACTTGGCAAATCGATTGATTATCATAACCCACTATAGCTAGATATTCCGGTATTTTGTAGCCCAATGTAGTAGCCCTTTTAATAATTCCTGCTGCGACCTGATCATTTCCAGTAAATAAGGCAGTAGGCTTTTCTTTTAATTTTAATATTTCATCACAAATACGGAATCCATCTTCAATATTAAAACCATGTCCAAATATCCAATCTTCATTGTGTAGTAAATTATTATCCGCTAACGCTTTTAAAAACCCTTTTTTTCTTTGACCCTGAGCCTGACTATAAGAAGTATCGTAGCAAAAACCTATCTTCCTATGGCCTTTTTTTATTAAATGATTTACCGCTTTGTAAGTCGCTTCAAATTCATCATAACCAATAATTGGTATAGAGGCGGAATGATGGTATTCATTACACAGTAAGATTGGGCCGTATTTCAAATAAGGCTTTATTACATTCCATTCATTTTCTAACGCTCCTAAAATAACTCCATCTACTTCTCTATTCTTTAATTTTTCCATAACATCCAATTCATTTTTCGAATCATAAAAGGTTTGAAAAATAAGAACTTTATAATCATTTTCCAATGCTGCCAGAGATACCCCTTTAACCAATTGGGCAAAGAATGGATGATCGAATCTTGGGACTGATAGTGCAATGGTTTGAGTTTTATTTGTCCTAAAATTCCGGGCAAGTGAACTTGGTGCATAATCAAGTTCTTCAATGACCTTTAAGATTTCTTCCCTTTTTTCTTTCGATACATATGGATGATTATTCAAGACCCTAGATACCGTTGTTTTAGAGACATTACATATCTTGGCTATCTCGCTAATTTTAGTCATTTGATCACATCCTTGTAATAAGTGGTTGACATGTTATCGATTTCAGAAGTTATTATTAAACCGTTCCTCACATATCACATATTACCAAATTTTCCTGAGTTGCATTTTTACATGTTATTTAAGCGGATATTTTTAGCTAATGGAGGGGTTGTTATGTTATTGAATAAAAAGGGCGGGTTTCAGTTACTGCCAAATGTTAAAGACCCAAAATATATTGTATTCTGTGATTTTGATGAAACCTATTATCCTCACTTCATGAGTCACGAGAGGCAGAAAGATTTATATGAACTTGAAAATTACTTAGAGGCAAAAAGTCATGATGAAGAACTTGTATTTGGCTGGGTCACTGGAAGTGGTATCGAATCAATATTACATAAAATGGAACAAGGTGGTTTCAGATTTTTCCCGCATTTTATTGCCAGTGACTTAGGTACCGAAATCACCTATTTCTCAGAAAATAATTTTTTGGAAAATGATCCAGATTGGCATTCACGGATTACTATCGAAGAATTTAATAAAAGGAAACTCGATGAAATTTATCATGTTCTACATAACGGCAATATACCATTGATTCCTCAGACTCAAATGGGAAGTTCACGCTACAAAAGAAATTATTATTATCAAATACAACATGAATCCGTCGACAAGAAGAACTTAGCCACCATCCAGATGGTGGCTAAAGAGTACGGGATAGGGGTAAATATCAATCGTTGCAATCCCCTTGCCGGCGATCCTGAAGATAGTTATGATATAGACTTTATTCCATTAGGTACTGGAAAAAATGAAATTGTACGTTTTATGCTAGACAAATTCGCGCTGAGTCGGGAGCATGCCTTTGCATTCGGGGATAGCGGCAATGATCTGCTCATGTTAAAAAGTGTTAAACATGGTTACCTGGTAGGGAATGCAACTCAAGAAGCGAAGGAAGCTCATCCTAAAATAGCAACAGGCACGTACTCTAAAGGAATATTAAGAACTTTGCAATCCATAATTAATCATTAAGGGGAAGTATAAGTAGTGAGAAGTTGGAGCGCTTTTGCCACAGCTTTAACTTTCTGCTAACGGTATGGTTTTTCTATCAAGCAAGCAATTCATTCCATGTTTCTTGACCTGCAAGCTTATCAGCGGAAATCTTGCTTGCCTTTTGGTATTGAAATAATGCCGCCTCTGTTTTTTCCCCGAATTCTCCGTCAAGGGGCCCGGGGTTAAACCCTTTCAAATAGAGCGCTGCTTGCAGGATCCATGTGATGTTGCCAGCAGCTCCTTTTTTTAAGGTGACGGTTGCTGTCTTGGTTTTAGGTCCCCATTTTCCATCGATAATTAGCTTTTTATTGTATTGCTTATTCAGCTCTGTTTGTAAACCTTTTATTAGAGCCGATCGAGTTTTTGGACCATAAAACCCATCACCTTCAATGTTCGCTTTATATCGGCTATTTAACGTTTTTTGTATCGAAATTATATGACTATCTCCTTTGCTGGCCTTCGGCATTTCCATTTTTTCTAATTTGAAGGTAAGGTGAGGTTCTTTTCCTGCTTGTAACTGTGTAAAAGATAACCCGCCTGTCATCTCCAAGTGGGGATAATCCTTGAATGAACTCCAATCCCCGCCCCATTTAAAACCTAAATCTTTGCCTATGGCAGCTAAGCGCTGCCACTTTGAATCAACTGTCCATATCGCCCTCTTGCCATCATCACTTACAATGAAGAAATCAATGGCCAGTCCATAATTATGATAAGATTGCCCTGGTTTAGCGTTCGTCACAATAGGTTTGGCTAGATTGCTATAGTTTTTTCCATTGTAGCTGTAAACTCGTCCTTGACCATAAAGTGCGGCTTGTTCTTCCAAAGAGCGATGGCCCGCACTTATCTGTACAGTGATCCCTTCAGTATAAGCACGTTCCAACATTTCCAATGCTGATGTCTTCACCACAGGGTTTATCCCTTTGCCCATCTTTTTCACTGATCGATCCAATAATGTTCGTAATGCTACCGTCAATGCAATCCCTCCTTTTAAGTTCCCATCAGGCTTTATATAAGCCCTTTTAATGGAAAAGTAGCATGGTTGGAAAAGTTTGTTCTCATTTATTAGGGAATGGAAGTAATAGGTTATTTAACAAATATTCCAGCTGATTTCAGAAATCCGCTCCCTTTCCGCCGACTGCCTCCCAAGCCTCTTCAAAGCAAGAGTCTGTGGTCTAGCCAGATATTCGGCGGAAGTGTCGAAAATTCTTAGTTTTTTTTGAATCTATCATCTTTATCCAAGATTGATAACTGAGGTGAAAAAGCCTGTTGTTCCTTCACAATAGAAAGGGAATTTCCCCAAAAAAATTAGACTACTTCCGTTCGCCTGTTTGCGAATGAAAGTAGTCTATTAATGAATTATGTTATTAATCTCTTTAACTTACGCCTTAATTTCAATAGAGGGGCTTATTGTAAAGTCAGCCTCTGTTTTACTTTTCACTTCATCAAGTGTTATGCCATTTTGCAATTCTATCAATTCCATGCCAGCTTCTGTAAATTGAAAAACAGCCAGTTCGGTAATCAGGCAATGGACGACTTTTTCCCCCGTCAATGGCAATGTACAGCTCTTTTTCACTTTGGATTCACCATGCTTGTTCACATGGTCCATAATGACAACGATTCTTTTCGCGCCTTGGACGAGATCCATCGCCCCTCCCATTCCTTTTACCATCTTCCCTGGAATCATCCAGTTTGCCAAGTCCCCATTCTCGGATACTTCCATCCCGCCTAAAATGGCCAGGTCGATGTGGCCGCCGCGAATCATCGCGAACGATTCAGCGCTATCAAAAAATGATGCCCCCGATTTTGCGGTTACCGTTTCTTTTCCGGCATTAATCAAATCCGGATCGACTTCATCCTTTTGTGGATAAGGCCCGATTCCCAGTAAGCCATTTTCCGATTGAAGCATGACATTAAAGTCATTTGGAATCATGTTGGCAATCAAGGTCGGCATTCCAATCCCTAAATTCACACACATACCATCTTGGATTTCTTTAACGGCCCGTTCTAAAATTAACTGTCTAGTCATTCGAATACTCCTCCTTTTTATGCGTTAGCAGTTGTAAGTTTTTCAATTCGTTTTTCATAGTCATTTCCTACAAGCACTTTCTGTACATAAACCCCTGAAGTATGAATTTCATCTGGATCGAGTTCTCCTGTGCCCACGAGCTCCTCCACTTCGACAAGCGTGACTTTTCCTGCAGTGGCAACGACAGGGTTAAAATTCCTTGCCGTTTTCCGATATACAAGATTACCGAAATGATCTGCTTTCCAGGCTTTTACAAAGGCAAAATCTCCGACTATTCCTTTTTCCATAATGTATGTGCGGCCATCAAACTCTTTATGTTCTTTACCTTTCGCGACTTCCGTTCCTACTCCTGTAGCTGTATAAAAGGCAGGAATTCCCGCTCCGCCCGCTCTTAAACGCTCGGCCAGCGTTCCTTGGGGAACTAGCTCGACCTCCAGCTCGCCACTTAAAAATTGCTGTTCAAATAACTTATTTTCCCCTACATAAGAAGCGATCATTTTTTTGATTTGCTTATTTTCAAGCAATAGACCTAGACCCCAATCGTCGACTCCACAATTGTTGCTGACAATCGTCAAATCCTTTACCCCTTTGTTACGCAAAGCAATGATCAGTTTTTCTGGTATTCCGCTTAATCCGAATCCGCCAACGATAATGGTTGCTCCATCCTCGATTTGTTGAATAGCGCTATCAAAAGATGTTAATAATTTACTCATTTTCCATCATCTCCATTCTTAATACTATTCTATTAAATAAACAGTGAAGTTGCAAAAGCTATGATGAACACGGTCACTGTTTTCAAAACCGTAATCGCAAAGATATCCTTGTAAGATTGACGATGTGTCAGTCCAGTAATGGCAAGCAAGGTAATGACGGCACCATTATGCGGCAGCGTATCCATTCCGCCAGATGCCATGGATGCAATTCGATGAAGCATTTCCGGGGTGATTCCGACACTTTGGGCCACCTGCAAATAGTGACCTCCCATTACTTCTAACGCAATCGAAAGTCCACCTGACGCGGATCCGGTAATCCCTGCCAGCACATTGACGGCGATGGCTTCGGATACGAGTGGATTGCCGCTTGCATCGAACACCCAGTTTTGAATGACCGAGAATCCAGGAAGCGTTTTCACCACATTCCCGAAACCAACTTCAGATGCAGTATTGAATATGGCAAGCAAGGATCCCATTGCCGCAGCTGTTAATCCAGTTGCCAATTTGACCTTGATACGTCCAACATTCAGAAGCATCGCTGCAATAATACCGATTGTCAATGCAACAATCAAAGACCAGGATGAAGTGACTGTGCTTACATCGGCGATGTTGAAAGTTTCCTTCAACATCGATGCATCATACCAGTGCTTAACCGAAATGGCACTCCGGCTGAAAGCAAAATTAAACGCTACGACAAGGATGAGCGGTACGATGGACAGCCAAAAGTTAGGCAGGTTTTGCTGTTCTGCACTTTCTGGTTCATTAATATGTCCTTCCCCGTAGCCTTCGCCATTTGCCAACGCTTGTTTACGGCGACGCTCTAACCAGATCATTCCTCCAGTGAATACCATGATCGCGCCAATAATCCCCATTATGGGGGCTGCATAGGTATCCGTTCCGAAATAATTCGTTGGAATGATATTTTGAATTTGAGGTGTTCCAGGAAGGGCATCCATCGTATAAGTGAAAGCGCCTAATGCTATCGTTCCTGGCAATAATCTTTTTGGAATGTCTGCTTCTTTAAAGATTGCAGCTGCAAATGGATAAACGGCGAATGCCACTACAAACAATGAAACCCCGCCGTATGTCAGCGCCGAACACGCCAGCACCACGGCAAGAATGGCCTGCTTTGAGCCTAGTGATTTTACGATGGTCTTGGCAATGGATGCAGCTGCACCGCTCATTTCCATGACTTTTCCAAATACGGCCCCTAATAAGAATATCGGAAAAAACGCTTTTATATAGTTAGCCGCAAATGTCATATATGTCTCTGTATAACTCGGCAGCAAATGTCCACCGGATAAAATGACCGCCAATAAAGTAACGATCGGCGCTATGATAATGACCGGATAGCCCCGGTAGGCTAAAAAGATTAAAAGTCCCAGCGCCACAACAATGGCTAAAATTTGAATCACCAACTCAATTCCCCCTTTTCTCCCCTTGCCCCAAAATAATTTCAGAAGCCCTTAAGCAGAACTAGTAATCTCCTAAATTCCATATTTTCAATTTTTCCGCCTTTGCCATCCAAGCTTGCCTTCCCCAAGTCAAGCTGAAAGATCTTCCTAAGTGGTTTCCAATTATTGAGAACGCTTTCAGCAATCTGCTGAATTACGAAATCCCCTTTCATTTTACGTGGAAACACAATATAAAATGACAGATAGGCCATTCACAAAAGTAATTATGCAATTATTGTGCCAACTTAAGCACAATGAAAAATGACATCTTTTAAAGCCTTTTCCAACATTTTATTTCCCTGTTTATCAATAAAATCCTTTAAAACTGTCAAGGTTTCAGTACACATACGTATAAACTTCGAAAAAGTGTAAGCCTTTTCTTACACCGTTTATATTTCCTTTTATTTTATGTACGGATTTCCTTACAATTTGCTCGTGAAAAATTCTTAAGAGGTGGTTAATAAGTATAAAAAAAAGTGCCCTTGGGCTAAAGGGCACTTCAGACTGTAGACATACTCAATGAAAATCGAGTTGGTCTATAGTTAATTTGATCGTTGATTTCCTCTCCAAGCACTCGCTTTCCATCCAATCTACTATTTTAAAAATTTAGAAAGTACCCTTCGCAAAAGGACAATTTCTACATTCATAAACCATATTTATTCATTTTTTCATACAGTGTCGTGCGACTCACTCCGAGTCTCTTTGCCGTTTCTGATTTATTACCAGAAGTCATTTCCAAACATGAAACGATTGCAGCCCGTTCGGTTTCATCCATCACTTCCGCTAAAGTGCGAATCGATACTGATTCTTTATGCCCTGTTATTTCTTTAGGGAGATGCTTGGAACGTATCATTTCCCCTTCTTCCACAATATTCATTGCGCGTTCAATGATATTCTCCAACTCACGGATATTACCCGGCCATTTATAAAGACGCAGCAGCCGTAAAGCTTGTTCACCCATCCCCGTTACGCGTTTTTTCATGAGGTTCTGGTACTTTTCAACAAAATGATTTGCCAGTATTTCAATGTCCTCCGGTCGCTCTTTCAAGGAAGGAACCTGGATTTGCAAGACCTTCAGCCGGTAATACATATCAAGCCGGAATTCCCCCTTCGAGACCATTTCCTCCAGATTACGGTTCGTTGCAGCGATTACCCGTACATCAATCGGAATGCTTCCCGTCGAACCGACCCTCTCGATCTCTTTTTCTTGTAACACACGGAGCAGCTTAACCTGCATATGCAGTGGCAGCTCACCGATTTCATCAAGAAAAATCGTTCCGCCTTCAGCCGCTTCGAACTTACCTGCTTTGCCGCCTTTTTTTGCACCAGTGAAAGAACCCTCTTCATAGCCGAATAGCTCTGACTCCAGCAGCTCTGCCGGGATGGCGGCACAGTTCACTTTGACAAATACACCCATGGCCCTTCTGCTATCATTATGAATGGAATGGGCAAACAGCTCCTTACCTGTTCCGCTTTCACCCAAGATCAACACATTCGAGTCGCTTTTAGCGGCAATTTTGGCTTGACCTTTCACTTCCATGAAAGCAGGACTTCTCCCCATCAAATGATCAAACGTATAGGAGGCCTTATTCCTCTCGCGAAAATCGCCTTTGTACTTTTTCAGCTCAACTTCTAGTGAATTTATCCGTTTGGAAAGAGCGGTAAATTGACCGACATTCTTAAACAGAATCTTTCCGACCGCCCCTATTAATTTACCTTGCTTCCTTATCGGGGAGCGGGTCGCAATTATATAATTATCTTTTATTTTTTGTAATTCAGCGACCTCTTGCTTGCCAGTTTTGGCGACCACATGCATACGGGTATTTTCAATGACCTCCGTTACATGTTTCCCTATGGAACTTTCCTGATCGACGCCAAGAAAATCCGCATAAGCGTGGCTCAGCATTTGGACATACCCTTCCGTATCGACCATCACCAAGCCGTCATAGGCAAATTCGATAATATCCTTAAACAGAAGTTCTTCATGATTATCGCTGTTAAGAAAATCACTTTTATTATTTGTAAATAATAGGAGATAAATCTGATACTCCTCATCACCCATTTGAATGATGGCCTTTCTGACAATCCCATTATGATCATTCAAACGAATCGGAGTATTTACAGCGGGTACAAGTTTTTTTTCAATAATCAAATTTATTTGCAGATCCAATTCATTCTCAGCAAAAGCCTCGGATAATACGCGATTGCTGAGAACGATTTCTGTTTCGTTTTTGGTTACCAAAACACCAAAAGGCAATTCTTCCAATATCGCTTTCACTAATTCGAATTGAATAGTTTTATGATCGCTGGCCATTCCCATTCTCCTTAACCCGTCTGAAGTTTCCTCCATTATATCATAGGAAAAAGGGGCCAAGTCATTACCGTTCCACAATCAGCGCAGTTCCCTGTCCGCCACCGATACATAATGTGGCAAGGCCGGTTTTTGCATCCCTAAGCTTCATTTCATACAATAAAGTCACTAAGATTCGGGCACCGGAAGCACCTACCGGATGACCCAGAGCTATTGCACCGCCATTTACATTCACTTTCTCCGGATTCAGTTCAAGGTCTTTAAGCACGGCGAGTGATTGTGCCGCAAAGGCTTCATTCACTTCCATCAAATCAAGATCATCTATTGTCAATCCCGCTTTTGCCAAAGCCTTCCTTGTCGCAGGCACAGGACCGTATCCCATGATTTTCGGATCAAGCGCAGCGTTTGCATATGACTTAATTGTCGCTAATGCTTCCAGTCCCAGCTCGTCCGCTTTTTCTTTAGACATCAGGACTAACATCGCACCCCCATCATTGATTCCGGATGCATTTCCTGCCGTAACCGTCCCATTTTCCTTGAAAGCAGGGCGCAGCTTCGCTAGCTGGTCGATCGTCAGACCATGACGCGGGTGTTCATCTTGGTCCACCAAGATCGTCTTTCCTCTGCGTTTATATTCAACAGGTACGATTTCATCTGCAAATCGTCCTTCTAGCTGTGCCTTTTCAGCCTTCAGTTGGCTATTTAAAGCAAATTCGTCCTGCTTTTCACGGCTGATTTCCCACTGCTCGGCGATATTCTCCGCAGTCACGCCCATATGATATTGATTAAAAACATCCGTCAAGGCGTCATATGTCATGGAATCGACTGCTTCGGCATTACCCATTTTCTGTCCAAAACGATAATTCGGAAGTAAATACGGAGCATTGCTCATGCTTTCAATTCCCCCGGCAAGAATCACATCAGCATCGCCAAGGGCAATGAATTGCGCTCCCATTATTACCGTCCGGAGGCCAGATCCGCAAAGTTTATTTATGGCCATGGCCGGCGTTGTTTCCGGAATCCCTGCATGGATCGCAACCTGACGTGCCACATTTTGCCCTAATCCAGCAGATAGAATATTCCCTACCAATACCTCATCGATCATGTCAGCCGAGATATTCGCCCGCTTAATCGCTTCCTTGGCGGCCACAACTCCCAAGTCAACCGCCGACACATTGGCAAGACTGCCTCCAAAAGAACCAACTGGTGTTCTTGCTGCCCCCACAATCACTACTTCTCTCATAATACTTCCTCCTTCTCCATTTTTAATTTTCCCAGTTTAATAAAATTACGGTCCCTCTCATTGATTTTCTGGGAAACGGCAGATCCTTCATACGTAAAAATCCCTTCTCCCGACTTCGTCCCAAGTTTTCCCTTGGCTACCAAATCACGAATCAAATCAGGGGCTTCCTCACTTTGATCCAATACCGGTGAAACATTATCAAAAACACGCTGCCATGTATCCAATCCGCCAAAATCTGCAATCTCGATCGGCCCAGTAAATGCCCACCGAAAACCTGGTCCAGCCGTTATCGCCGTATCGATATCCTCAGCATCGGCAACGCCCTCTTTCAATAGATAAAAGGCTTCCCGCATCAAGGCAGTCTGGAGACGATTGGCGATGAATCCTGCTATTTCTTTTTTCAAGAGAATCGGAGACTTGCCGATTTTACGCATTAAATCCATGGTTGTCTTGACGATTTCAGGCTTTGTTTCGTCATGCTGAACAATTTCAACCAACGGAACCAAATGGCCAGGATTAAAGAAATGCGTGATGACCATTCTGTCCGCAAACGAGGCCTTCTCCATCAATTGAGAAATCGGAAAGGTCGATGTATTTGAAGCAACAATGGCATCCGGTTTGATTATTCCCTCCATTTGCTGATATAGATTCAACTTCAGCTCAATGACTTCCGGAATCGCCTCAATGATAAAGTCAGCATCCCTTACAGCCCCTTCCAAATCTACGCTATACGTAATATTAGCTAAAGCCTCTTGCTTTTCCTGATCAGTCAAGGTCCCTTCCTCAATGAGCAGTGATAGATTCTCAGATATCCGATTTTGGGCATGGTGTAGCAACTCTTCCTTTATATCATTAATGGTGACGAGATACCCGCTAACTGCAAAAGACTGAGCGATCCCGCTCCCCATTACACCTGAACCGATAATGGTTATTTTTTTAATCATCCAGCTTCCCCTTTCCGTTTCAAATACCTTTATTTACTCACCTTTTTATCTATGCAATATTTATGCCAAAGATAGGGGGAAATAAAATTCTTTTTTTATCTTGAAAATCATGATAGACTCTTACTCATTAACCTAAACCATATTTTTATAACCTTCCCTTTAATATTTCCAATGGAGTTTACCTTGTGAAATATTCCCTATTTACGACATAAAATGACAGACCTGGACCATTACATTTTTTATTGGAGGAATGTAATATGGTTAAAGATAAAGTGGCGATCATTACCGGATCCGCTAGAGGAATCGGTTTTGAGATTGGAAAGATATTCGCTGAAAATGGCGCAAAGGTCGTTTTGTCAGACCTTGATCAAAACACAGTTGAAAAAGCTGCTTTAGACCTGAGGAACAAAGGCTTGGATGTTATCGGCCTAAAAGCGGACGTAACAAGTGAAGAGGATATTATCCAACTAATCAAACAAGCTAAAGACAAATACGGACGAATAGATAT
This sequence comes from Peribacillus aracenensis, assembly GCF_025175645.1. NCBI lineage: Bacteria > Bacillati > Bacillota > Bacilli > Caryophanales > Bacillaceae > Peribacillus > Peribacillus aracenensis. The sequence continues at coordinate 15,763 of NZ_JANZMJ010000015.1, read as the reverse complement.
TTTCATCAATAACGCAGGCCTTCAGCATGTTGCTCCAATTGAGGAGTTTCCAACTGAAAAATTCGAGCTGATGATCAAAATCATGCTGACCGCGCCATTCATTTCAATCAAGAACGTTTTGCCGATCATGAAAGAACAAGGCTTCGGCAGAATCATCAACATCTCTTCCATTAACGGCCTGATTGGATTTGCCAACAAAGCAGCGTACAATAGTGCCAAACACGGTGTAATCGGATTAACGAAAGTCGCTGCCTTGGAAAGCGCCTCTTTTGGCATTACCGTCAATGCCCTTTGCCCAGGATACGTAGACACACCTCTCGTCCGCGGTCAATTGGAGGATTTGGCGAAAACAAGACAAGTACCGCTAGAAAGCGTTTTGGAAGAGGTCATCTATCCACTTGTCCCACAAAACCGCTTACTCGATGTAAGTGAAATTGCCGACTACGCCATTTTCCTCGCAAGCGACAAAGCACGGGGCATCACAGGCCAGGCAGTCGTGTTAGATGGCGGATATACAGCTCAATAAATGAAAAATGCATCTGCGATAAACCCCGAATAAATGACACCAAAAAAGGTGCCCTGCATTCGGGGTTTTCTGGATTCTTTGGATTGTGGGAAAATTTGGTGGTTCACAGACCTCGCACATGTTACAGTAATATAGGGACATTTCCCATTTTACAAATATAAAAGGAGGCCTCGTCATGATTATTAAGTGGGTTAGACTGCGATAATTAAAAGCGCAGGCCAATCATCATGCTCCGGAAAGAATTTATTGATCTGCGCCATGGAAAACGGCTATTAGATAATATTTAATACGGAGGTAAAAAACATGAGTGAACAGATACTGAAAATAAATAAAGTGGATATATGTACAGAAAGTTTTGGAAACCCAAAGGACCCTGCTGTGCTTTTGATCATGGGAGCGATGTCTTCATTAGATTGGTGGGATGATGACTTCTGTCTCCGCCTCGCTGATTCGGGGAGGTTTGTCATTCGGTACGATCATCGGGATCTCGGACGATCTATCAGTTATGAACCCGGTACCTCCAACTATACAATAACGGACATGGCTGACGATGCCGCGGGTGTCCTGGACGCTTATTCCATAGAGCAGGCGTCTATCGTCGGGATGTCCCTAGGCGGTTTGATCGGTCAGATTCTTGCATTAAGATATCCGGAACGCGTAACTACGCTTACGCTAATTGCATCAAGTGTGTTCGGGACTGTAATGGAAAAACTGCCTCCAATGGACCAAAGCATATTGGATCATCATGCGAAGAGTGCTTCCATGGATTGGTCAAATCGAGAGGCGGTCATCGCTTATCTTGCGGATGGATGGAAAACTTTAGCGGGTTCCAAACCTTACGAGCAGAAAAGAATGTATAAACTGGCAAAAAGAGAGGCGGACCGCGCCAAACAGCTGCCGAGCAGATTCAATCATGCTTTGCTTGCTGGCGGGGACGAATATTTTGATAGAATGGGTGAGATATCCGTACCTGTCCTTATTATTCATGGCACAGAAGATCCAGCCTTGCCATACGAGCACGGGCTTGCCCTTGCAAAAGCCATCCCTCATGCAGAATTAGTGACTCTTGATGGATCGGGGCATGAGATTCATAGTGAAGATTGGGATGAAATTATCGATTCAATCATTAAGCTAACTTCGCGATAAACTAGTCATAAAAGAAGCCGACCAATAAAGGTCGGCTCTTTTTATATACTACTTTTAGCAGTAACTGCCATACCCGCCGCCGTACCCGCCGCCGTAACCTCCGCCGTAACCGCCGAAACAAGCAGCTCCAACGATGACTAAGAGTATAAACAAAACGACTATAAAAGCGAAGCCGCCACCAAATCCAACACCATCATTACAACAACTTGATTCATGACCACAATTTGACAATAGAAACATCTCCTTATTCGTTTTAGGAGGAAATAATTAAATGGGTTAATTCAACTTATGTTCCAATTAGGATAATGACACAAAAATCTCCAGAAACTTTTTAACAACCCACTAAACCATTCGGGAATCCAATTATCTCGGTCAAGAATATCGCCGATCCATGAACCATCTTGACGTTCCCAGCTTCGGCTGAAGAAGGAACAGGGTTAACTACTATCTCTATAATGGCGGACGGCCTGTCAATTAAGGTAAAAGGTTCGAGGTATCTATGATAAAAGGAAATTCTTATATTCTTGTTTTCACCGTGCTTGTTATGTTTACAATAGTGCTTGTTTCAACTACACCAATAATAATTAAAACTTTACTTGCTTTTATAACGATTGCGTTTTTATTTCCTGTGATTAGGAAGCTTCTGTTTAAAGACAAATCAAGAAAAATTAAAGTGGCATTCTACTCATCATTGACCTTAACAATTGGTTTATATCTAGTCTCAATTTTTGAAGAACCATCCTTGAATTCAGGTGGAGATTTTATTGTTGTTCTTTTTTATAGTTTGATTGGAAATTTCTTTTATGGCTTACCAGTCTCACTCATTGCTGAATTTATCTCAATCAAGTATTTCAATATTCGTTTCTGGTTATCTGGATTAATACATATTGGTTTTGGATTGGCTACATACTTTATTGACCAAGGAGGTTTCTTTATCTTTGCTGTCATTTGCTCCATAATCTTTTTTGCACTAGATGAAATCACTATAGTATATTCTAACTTGCGCCGATAGTTTCATAAGAAGCTTTGATCTACATCCAACCTGCCCAGTTCAATTCTATAAGCCTTACTATAGAGTGACATAAACTATGCAGGAGCAAAAAAATGAAAAGGATAAAAGAAATTAATCTCTTCTATCCTTATCAAGCAACTCAATTACTCTATCAAGTTTTTGTTCTATGCTATTGGATTTGTTTGACCTTGTAAGATGAGACCGAACAAAAAAGTAAACAGCAAAAATGACACCAAACAACAAAATAAATATAATCAGTTGATATACTATATCACCGGTATTGAAACCCAAAGAACTCCGCCCCTAACTTTTTTTGTATACTATATACTAAGCTTCTTAAACTATCCTCCGCCGCTAGTTGCATTAGAAAAAGGCCGCAGATCAAACTCCACTATTGAAGGAAAGCACATTTCATTCTAAAAGATAATTTCCCAAAACTCACGATCTTCCATGACTAGGTCATAAGGGTTTTTAATGTCCATCCAGCGAATGTTTCGTTTCTTAGAAAGTGCAGAATCCTCTTTACCATATTGCACCACTAGCATTAAGGGCTTCATCTAAATAAGAATATAAGATTGTTAAATATTCTACTTCTTCCGCTGTTCCTTTAAATTCAAGTCTTAAAGGGATGTGATTTGAGTATGTCATTTTTAAAGACATTAGGTTGACCTGGAGACAATGGGTTTGACCCGAACGAACCTTTTGGCAATCACATTGGTGAAGCTATATAAATGTACTGAGTCATACGGTTCTCCTTTCTATGCCTCCTTATTGAACGACATAAATTGTTTAGATATCACTTTCAGTTCTTTATATATTTGTGTAAGCAATATTAGAATATGTATAGGTATTCCAACTGCAAGTCCCACCAATGGAGAATAAGGCCCAGCAAAAGTAAAAAGCGATACAAGTGTAATGATTATATATACTGAGATAATTAACGTGGTCAAAATAAATTTCTCCTTTTTTGGATAATTATAGCATATATTTCTAGCGTAATTCGATAACACTACGACTGTCTTGCTCCCCTGGCCATTTAGTTCTTCAAGAGAAACAACAATATAGCAGAGCTGATTCTAAAAAAAAGTAATAATTTCACATTCAAATTTGAAACATCCGTTCTTTTCAAATCGCTGAAAAAGATTTGATCCGTGATTATGAATCAAGTCTCTGAAGACAAAAAGGAGTATTTTAACCCCTTGACCAACCCCAGCCGGATTAGAAAAACGGTAAAATAAACTTTGCACACGCCTATTTTTAAACATCATTAAAAGGTAATGGTTGAAGTTCCCTCTATAACCCTCATAGATTTAAACGATGATAACGGAAACGAACCTCGTTTTGTCTCCTTAAAAAGAGTTTAGGACTTCTTTGTTCACTTTTCGAAAGATCGAGCAAAGAAGTCCTTTTTGCGTTTACCAGTATTTTAGTAGGCACTATTTTTCAATGTTTATCTTTTTGCCTCCCTTTTGGTTTCATCCAATTCTTTACCGCGTTCCATACTCCCTCTTATGCTACATTATAAACCTATAAATATTTACAGTTTGTCCGGAAATATAAGTAACTTGTCCAAGCAATCGCCTTAATTTATTAATACTATATTTTGTAACTACTACGAAAATACATTTGGAGTGTTTTAGTACGGTTCGATACTACACTCCATTTCATTTTCGAAAAAAAAGTGTTACAAGAAAGGATTGTGATTTTGTGGGAAATTTCGGTATGAATAATCCTATGCACAGCAACTGGGGTTCTGCATGTTCCGACAGCGACTGGGGTTTTGGGAATGATTCAAGATTTGATCGTCATTCAAAATTTAAAAAGCCATGTAAGGTTTGTAAGTCTCACGACGAGTCTGCTTGCAATTGCAATTTTAAAGCTCCAACTCGCCAACTTGCTGCACCATTAAACAGCGACTGTGTCCTAGTTAATTCCGTTGTAGGCTCAAAATCGGTACAAAAGGTTGCAGAAGCAACACTTCCTTTTACAGCGTTTACTCCAGCAATTCCAGCAGGATCCACTATTGTTTCAGTAGCAGTTGTACCGAATCTAGCTGGCGTTACACGTAACACGTCGATCATTAGGGACAAAGTCGTAAACATCGGGCTTATTCCTGTAGCAATTACGGTAACATATACGGCACCAGGAACAACCACTCCTGTTTTAACAGCCACACTTTCAACGAGTTTACCATTCCAGGAGCATACAGATTTCCCAGGTGCCTGCCCTGAGGATATGGTAGTAGAACCCCCATTAGTAGTAGAAGGGATCTTTGCTCAACCAGGCGTTCCAGTCATCGGCACCACGGGACTTGTTACTACCAACGCTATTTTAGTCAAGATTGTACTACGCACTACAATTACAGTTACACGACAAGTTATCTTGGATTCACATGGTGGTATTTGCGACGTAAATGAACGTCGTTGTGAAACTACAACTACTCCAACGACTAATACTCTTCCTGCTCCATAAATGACAGCGTTGAGTAGTTTTTAATCTTGACTAGCAAAGCCCTCTCTAAATAGAGAAGGCTTTGCCTTTATTTATTTTATAGGATAGAAAGGAGTGACATTTCTATGTGTTATCACGAGGATTGTTCTAAGAAAAATCACTGCGATAATGAACATCACCACGATTGGTGTAAGGAAGAATGCTGCGATAATGAACATCACGAGTGGTGTAAAAAGAAAAAATGCTGCCATAATGAACATCACGAGTGGTGTAAAAAGAAAAATCACTGCGATGAGGACCATCACCATGATTGGTGTAAGAAAAAATGCTGCGATAATGAGCATCATGATTGTTGTAAAAAGGAAAAACGCTGCCATAATGAGCATCACGATTGTTGTAAAAAGAAAAAACACTGCGATGAGGACCATCACCACGACTGGTGTAAGAAAGAATGCTGCGATAAGAACCATCACCATGATTGGTGTAAGAAAGAATGCTGCGATAAGAACCATCACCATGATTGGTGTAAGAAAAATCACTGCGATAATGAACATCACGAGTGTTGTTGTAAAAAGAAAAAATGCTGCGATGAGGACCATCACCACGATTGTTGGAAGAAGAAACGCTGCGATGAGGACTGTTGTGGTAATTGGTAGTTTGTTAAATGGAAAGTACTTTGATACCGTAATTATCAACGTACTTTTTTTAGTTTCGAAAAGATAAGTTTATCAACCTCACAAGTACGCATACTCATTCTATTTTTCTTAGAATGACCACTCTATTTCAACTATCCTGCCCTTTAGTCTTCAAGAGAATCAACAAAACCCTTTACCAGAGTGGTTTTACTAAAAAGTAATAATTTTACACTTTTATACTGGAACATTTGTTCTATTTATGTTATTCTTATAAAAACAAATAAAAAGATCAAATCGCTACAAAAGATTTGACCATAATTATAATTAAAGGTCGGTTGTATCCGCGGGCCTTACACGGTTGTACCGCTGAGCCGAGCCATTTGCTAACGTTCAGGGTGCCGGTGATAAAGACAGCTCCGAACTTCAGCTAAAGCACCCGTTCGTTCATTAATAACCAGTAATTTCATAACAAGAACAGCTATTTAATCAATCATCCCCCCAGCCATCTGTTTTCCCGCCAGAAGGTTTACTTAGTCCATTTGTATATCAATAATATCGTCGTAAATTAAAAGCACTTATCTCTTCTGCAAAAAAAGACAGTAGCCTCCTGATAGTTAAAGCACCTTTTCATTAGACAAGATTAGTGCATATTCTCGGCAATCTTTTTCAGTGCCTTTGCACGAGAAATGATAAATTCTCTCATATACCTCTCTAAAAACAACTTATCAGCTAAAACTCCAATTGGACCGAACGGTGATTCATATTGAAATCTATCCATCATTATAGTTCCGCCTGATTCTTCTATGAACTGATGTGTGTGCACGAAGGAATGGAATGCTCCCTTCACCATAATATCCACAAACTTATTTGGCTTTTCCATTAATGTCACTTGGGCTTTCAGCCTTTGTTTAATACCAAAGTGAATGGCTTCCCATGTTACAGTATCACCCTCCTCTAATAGCCCTTCTGTCACACCATCAACAGCAACTTCCTTTGTTTTCGCTGTCGTTTTGGTATGGATATCCACGCTCCTATTTAGGTCAAAACATAAGTCAACTGGTGCTTTAATAAATAGTTGATATTCAATAACAGGCATTTCCCACTCTCCTTATATAATCACTTTCTACCCATCATTATTGCTCGTTTTAGCAAATGATACCTAGCCCTTATCCATTATCCTGCCATGCTTGTTACATACAAAAAAGCTGCCTTAAGACAGCTTTTCGAATAAATCTTTCGCCCAGCCTCACTTTTTCAAAACGGGGATCCATATTTCACTTCTAAATGTTGGTGAGGTCATATCTTTATTTTCATTCCAAAGGATTTCCGGTCCTTCCCTTTGTTCAAAGTTTGAGGATGGAAACCATTCGGAATAAATACGTCCCCATACATTTTGCAGTGTTTCAGGAAAGGGACCTACCGCTTCGAAAACTGCCCATGTAGATGCATCAACTTCAAGCTGTGTTAAGTTATCTGGACATTCCCTCGTTGTCGCTGCGCCGATATAATGATCAAGCTCCCCTTTTTCCTCCAACCGGCCTTCGGAAAAATTCGCAGATGCACTAAGCAGCCCTAATGGCTCGACATTCGATAGGTTTTTAAGTTCATTTATCGTTTTCTCGTCTAAACTTTTCCACATAGATGCAATTTCTGGATTAACCCCGTTAAAAATGATTGGAACTCTTTTTTTAATTCCAATAATGTGAAATGCCTCTTTTTCTTCCATTCGATAGTTCATTTCACTGCCTCCTTTAATGGATAATTGGAAGGACATCGGTGGATAGGCTTTAAGAGAATGGCCATTACTTCTCGCTTCTGATGGTGTGATACCATGCAAATGTTGAAACGCTCTTGCAAAAGAGTCAGGTGAGCTATATCCGTACTTTATCGCTATATCTATGACCTTTATGTTGTTATCCTTTAGCTCAAACGCTGCAAGTGTAAGTCGTCTTCGGCGGATATATTCGGATAGTGGGATACCTGCAAGGAAGGAAAACATCCTTTTAAAATGATATTCCGAGCAATAAGCTATTCTTGAAACTTCTTTAAAGTCAATTTCATTCGTAAGATTTTCCTCAATGAATTTAATGGCTCCATTCATATTTTTCAGCAAATCCATTCAATGACCTCCTTATATCAAAAGAATAGCAGGAATTGAAACGAATCATCCGACATTCTGTGCACGATTATGCAGGGTCCTTTCACACCCGTTAATGAAAATAAGCTTATTGTTAAAATGGAGATTTACGGACTTTTTGCATAAATAGCTCTGGATTATCGATCTGATTAAAACCGTATTTTTTATATAATGAATGTGCATCATTAGTAGCTAACATAAACCTGCGGACCCCCTCCAGTTCGGAATGGTTGGTGATGACATCCATTAACCATTTTGATAATCCTAATTTACGATAGTCAGGTAATATAAACACATCGCAAAGGTATGCATGTGTTACTAAATCTGTTATGACCCTTGCAAATCCAACTTGTTCACTACCTTCATTACCTATTTCACCCTTATAAACCCCAAAACATAAGGTCGTATTTTCAATTGACTTCATTACTGTTTCCTTAGGTATTCCCTTTGACCAGTAAGCTTCTTGATTCAAAAAATCATGTATTAAATTTACATCCAAATACTTTTTATTAGTAGAAATCGAAAATCCTTTACTATTCATTTTTACATCGCCCTCCCGAACTTTTTTAATTTTCTGTAATTTAACCAAACAACAGATTTTAATCTTTTGAACTAGCTTGCCACGTTAGTCTAAATGATTATAAGCTTCCTTAAATATAACTCGACCTTCAGCTGATGCACCAGTTTGTTAAATAAGTGTGTAAGGGATTGTTGGAAGAATTTTAATTACAACAAGTATATCTAAGTAATTCGGAACAAATATTATACATGTTGCAAATTCTAAGGAGGTGGCTAAAATGGACGCACAACGAGCAGAAGAAATTGCTTCTTCACCAAATATGGTTAATGTAACCTATAATGAGGAAAGTATCTACATTGAGCATGTGGATGAACAAAATGGAATAGCTACAATCCATCCCCTTGATGATCCAAATAAAAAACAAAGTGTTACTGTAACCAGCTTAAAAGAACAGTAATTTCCTCGATTCAATAATAAACCTCCACTTTCTGGTGGCGGTTTATTGTTCGAGTCATTCCAATTACCATTTTCAAAAAAAAGAGCTGCTGATCAGCTCCTGGGCATGGAGTAAAGCTCGTATTGTTGGTGTAAAAGGCAAAGAAAAAACAAGCGAATTCATAAAATTCGCTTGCCTTTTGATTTTAAGGTATCGTGTAATTTGCTGACTTTTAAAATACTATTTTAAGCTATTGATGATTAGTAAATCTTCAACTGGCATGTCGTATGCACGATTACCAAGCTCTTGTTTTAAACGTTCATTATCTTCATACTCTTCGGGAGTGAAGTCATTTTCACGGCCTTTTTTCAAGTAATCATAGAAAATTGGCGGTAAGAAGTCTTCTTTTAATAACACTTCTACTGATTCGCCATTTTCTTTTGTGAATACATAGGCATAACCTGTTGGGCGGTATGGGTCATATTGTGCGTTTGGATAGTTTACATCAACAGTATATACCCCGCGAGTTTTTGCACGTGTGACAAATTCAAATACATCACGGAATCCTGGGCCACCATGACCGGAAAGAATCGTAATATCTTTGCGGTTTGGAATTTCATCGCCGTATAATGCTTCAAATGCCGCTTCAACCACACGGAAACCTACGCCTAGTGCCATATATGCTGCGTAGCCATGGTATTTTTTAATGTCGTCGAAAGAAATCTCGATTAGATCATCACGATCATAGATTTTAATTGTTCTCATTAATTTTGTCTCCTAATTATGTTATTTAATCCTATTGATTAGTAAGTAGTTTTATATACGTTCTAACAATGCTCCAGAATTTTCTTTGTAATATCCCCTTTACTGATCCATTGGAACATTCCATCTAAAAAGCGTTCTGTCGCTGGCATGAAATATGATCCAAAGTGATAGTCCGGGTCCAATGTTGTAATGATCCAAGTACCTTTTGTTGATTGCTCATCGATGTATAACACGGACCCACCATCTATTGTTGAAACAAGTGTCGTTGCATGAGCTGGCGGCCAAAATACACCGTGTTGATGCCATGTGCAATCTTCAAGCGTTATGTATTCAAAGAATGGTTGTTCTGCATTTTGAACACGTAATCCACTATCTGCATTTTCTTCAATCCACCACCAGAAATTCGTTGGGCGCTCCTCCCAATTCTGGTTCGGGAGCCATTCCCAAGGCTGTGGTCCAAAGGCTATTACCGTTTTCCCTTCATCAGCAAAGTCACGAATTTTTTTCGCATTTTGAAGTAATAAGTTCGAGTTTAACTGTGATGGCACAATCAGTACATCATACGGTGATAAATCTGCCTCGGCAAACTCAGGAAAGTAAATCAGTTTGTCGATAAATTGCGCATATTTCGGCTCGTGGAATGTACGATAGTGTGGTGCATGCCCACTATAAATAACTGCAATTTTTCTCATTATACTTCCTCCTGTGCAACTTCTTGCTCAAGTAGTGCCAACATTTGAGTTCTAATTTTACCTGTTGTTTTCCTATCGCTCTTATAACCTAATAGACTACGTCCGGAGTGAACAATGACCGTACCTTTTGTTGTATGACGATCAATGTACGTAATGACCTTTCCATCTGTAAACGTTAAACAAACCTCCGCGTCTTTTGGGGCTCGGTAATAACCGCGAGCAAAGAATCCTGCAACGCCTTTGTTATATACCATATCTTCCACTTCCACACCCTCAAATAGCGGTGCACCAGGAACTGGTTGTACGTAATAATCTTTATAACTATTGATTTTCGTTGGCATCATTAATGAACAGCCTGGTAGCCAACCGCGGAATAAGTGCCCACAAAAAACAACTACTTTCCCATTATTCAAGAATTCAGAGATGACCTCTTTGTGATTTAATAAGTATTCTTGATCAACAAATTCCGTAATATATAAAACGTTATACGGAGATAAATCTGTCGTCTCTAACTCATATTCATCGATCACGGTCGTGTTCAATGAGTTATCCGCTGGTTCTTTTACGCTAAATGCATGAGACGGGTTCAATTCCAAAATGTTTAGTTGACTCATTCATTCTTCCTCCTAAACTATCGTTTTTTTTCTTTTTTCAAAATACAGACAAGCTTCCAGAAGATTTTTTGTGTAAGGGTGCTGAGGATTTTTTAATACCTCTACAGCCGTTCCACTTTCAACAATGGTTCCCTTCTCCAACACTAAAACTCGGTCTGCTACATCTTCAATAGCTTGAATACGATGCGTAATGTATAAAACACTCATATGGTAAGAGCTTTGAAATTTTTTTAGCAATTCAATGATCGTTCTTTCTGTTTGTGGATCTAACGCAGATGTTATTTCATCGGCAATTAATAGGCGCGGGTTACATAGTAATGCGCGAATGATGGCCATACGCTGCTTTTGTCCGCCAGAGCATTGGCTTGGCTTATTTTTTAGAAGCTCAAGTGGCAATTCTGCATTGTTCATCATCGAAGTAATTTTCTTTAACGCTGATTTCTTTGAATACTTTTGTAGTAAAAGCGGCTCCATTAAGCTTTGTTCCATTGACCAAAATGGGTTGAAGGAGCGGTCTGGATTTTGATACACATATTGTGTGAAGTTAATCGAGTCTCCTGCCCAGCACATCTCGCCTTGACACGGTTCATTTATTCCAATTAAAAGCTCAGCAATCGTAGACTTGCCAGAACCAGACTCACCAAGTAAACAAATAAATTCTTCTCTTCCTACACAAAAATTCACATCTTCTAGCACAACATTATTTCCGAACTTTTTACATAAATTGCGAACCTCGAGCATTGAATAATACCTCCTCTTCCACATGCCCATCAACGATTGATAGCGTACGATCTGAAATGGCATAGGCTACGTCCATATCATGCGTTATAAATAATAGGCTAATATTGTACGCTTTCACTTTTTCCTCAAGCAAAAGAACTATTTCTTTCTTTAAAATCGGATCAAGTGCACTCGTACATTCATCCGCAATAATAAAATTCGGCTTATTGGCGAAAGCTAATGCAATTAGCGCCCGACTCAGCATTCCGCCCGAACATTCATGCGGATACTTTTCTAAAATAGTTTTAGACAGCGATACTTCTTCCACAGCTGCAACTGACTGCTCCATCGTTATCCCAATTTCCAAAAACTGATCCTTCAGTTTTAATAATGGGTTAAATGCTGAACGGGCATCTTGAAAAATATAGGCACACGTTTTCCAATAACAATCATTGGCAAATTGTGGATTCCTAACAGAATGTCCGTCATATTGGATATCCCCTGACCATGCATCAGTTGGTAATAATCCGTACATCGCCCGAGCTAAAGTCGTCTTGCCTGAACCTGACGGACCAATCAAGCTCACAATTTCCCCGCTTTTAATTTGGAACGAAACATCCGATACAACCTTTTTCTTCTCAAAGGCAATATTGACATGATAGGCGGCCAAATCATCTGTCCCATTCTGAATCGTATCAATTGTTACCTTTTTCAGTTTTGACGGTTTCTTCGTTTTTTCCTCAAGTAAAAACGCTAAGCTCATCGTTAAAATAGTAAGGAATAGCACTGGAGGGATAACAATCCAAGTCCAGCTTGAATTCAAGAATATGGATGGCTGTGAAAATGCTTCATTTAACATGCTTCCCCATGAAATAAAATTCGGATCACCCAGTCCTAAAAATGCCAGGCCCGCTTCCGTCAATATCGCTGACTTACATGTTAATATAAATTTCGTCTTCACTATCGGCCGTAAGTGTGGCAATATGTGTGCACGTAAAATATATAAGGAATTACCGCCGAACAATTGGGAAGCTTTCACAAATTCCCGTTCCTTCAATGTAAAGACAGCCGAACGCACTATGCGCATATACGAAGGCCATGACAGCAAGCTTAGTATAATGACAAGCTGTGCCATTCCACCACCAGTGAACGACATGATGATTAAGATCAATAGTAAATTAGGCAGTACTAACAAAACGTTCGCAACGCCATTAATGACCTTATCCAATATAGGAAAATACCCTGCCAATAAACCTAGTACTACAACTAAAACTGTCGAGCAGGCAGCAATGCATAACCCAATTAAAATGCTAGTGCGTGTCCCGTAGATTAATTGACTTAAAATATCCTGTCCTAATCTATTTGTTCCTAGCCAGTGATTGGCGGATGGGCTTAAAAAGGAAGCGGCATCATATGAAAAGGGATCATACGGAACAAAAAATGGAATAATAAAAGCTACTATAAATAACATACCAATTACTATAATGGGCAGCTTATAGACCTTATTCATTTTTGCTTCCTCCCTTAACACGCGGATCTAGCTTCGGGTATAGGAAATCTGCTAAAGCATTGAAAAACAGTATGATTGCTGAAAATACAAAAAACAGTCCATGCATTAACGGATAGTCCCTTGATAACACTGCCTCTTTTAACAGCTTTCCTATCCCGGGGTAAGAAAACAACGTTTCTACAAAAATAGCGCCAGTAAATAGTGTACCTATACGAATCATCATTAATGTAAAGATCGGCAGCAATGCATTTTTTAAAATATGGCGATACACTAAGCGGTTTCGTTTAATACCCTTCATTTTCGCAAACTCAATAAATGGTGAAGAAATTACTTGAATCGTTTCATTTCTTACTAATAGGTATGTACTTGAAATACTTACAATCGTTAATGTGATAATCGGTAGGGCAGCATGCTGAGCGTAGTCGGCAATGACCATCCACCATGAATCCGGGCTTAAAAATGGTTCACTTGCACCGCTCATGGGCAGAAAACCCAAATAAACAGCAAATACTAATAATAAAATCATCCCCATTAAAAATTCAGGCAATGCCCCGACTGCCATCATAGTTAGCATAAAGCGCCGATCACCACGTTTAAAATGGAACCAGCCTGACCATAAACCAAAAAGTATTCCGATGATTAATGAAAGACTTGTTGAAATCCCTACAATCCATAATGTGTACGGTAAATGATTTAATACTATATCAGTAACTGGCTCCCTATAAGAAAACGAATAGCCGAAATCTAAATGCAGGAGTCCTACTAGATAATCGATAAATTGATCACCTAATGAAGCATCGAGGTTGTAGTATTCAATCATGGAAGCCTTTTGCGCTTCGGTTAGCATCGGCCCACTATCCTGGCCATCCAAATACTCAATCGGCCCCCCCGGCATAAGTCGAGGGAGAAAGAAATTGAGTAATAATAATATGACAAATACTGATCCGTATAGCGTCAATATTTTTTTAATCATTTGTAATCCACGAATACTGCTTTGTTATCAGTTAATGGAATACCATCCGCAATACCGCCATAGGTATTGAACCAGCCAGCAAATACGCTTGAATCATACACGTAGTAGAATGGACGGTGGTATAACACAAGTGTTGGTAATTCTTCTGCTAAAATATCTTGCATTTCATCAACTGTTGCTTTACGCTCTGCTTCATTTCCTTGTTTTAATTGAAGACTTGCAAGCTCTTGGAACTCTTCGTTATCGAATACACCTTTACCAGCTAGAGAGTTACTGGCTTGACCGCTAAACCATAAACGTAAGAAGTCCGGGTCACCGCTTAAACCAATATGCCCTGTAATTGTCATATCATAGTTCCCTTCAGCCATGGCCGTTGAGAATGTTGCTGAGTCGACTGTTTGAATATCAAGTTCAATCCCAACATCAGCAAGCATTGATTTCATTAATTCAGCTTCTTGAGAAGTTGAAGAAACTAGTACGCTTAAATCTAAATCTTCACGAATGCCTGCATCATTTTTCTCGTATCCGAGCTTATCCAGAATGGCATTTGCTTGTTTAACATTGTAATCATATTGTTTCACGTCTTTTTTATACCAAGTTGAATCTGGCGGGATAACACCTGCACTGCCAACCATTACTTCCGGGTTACCAGTTAATTTTTCTGCGATCGAAGCACGATTTAATGCATAAGCAATCGCTTGACGAAGATTTTTATCACGTAATTGTTCGTTTTCTAAGTTGAATACGATACGAACGGCGCTGCCAGTAGGTTCGCTTTTCAGAACGTCATAGCCTAATTTTTCAAGCTGTTGAACTTCCGTATAGTTAAATGTCATACCGCCATCGATTTCTTTGTTTTGTAAAGATAACATACGGTTTTCAGTTGCTAAATATTGAACTTCATCCACTGTCACGTCACCTTTAAAGTAGTCTTCGTTTTTCGCAAATTTATAATTGCCTGTTGCTGAATCATAGCTATCAAGTGTAAATGGACCTGAGCCAATTAAAGCTTCATCCTCTTGATACTCTAATGGTTGTTCAACTTTTGACCAGATATGTTCTGGAATGATCGGTAACTTACCGGCAATTTCAGAAATGAACGGAACATACGGCTCCGCAAGAGTAATTTTCACTTCATAGTCAGAAACTTTTTCTGCTGAAGCGACTTTTGTCATATCTGCATTCCATTGAAAAGTATTTTCTTTAAAATAGTTATAGGAGAAAACAACATCATCCGCTGTTAATGATTCTCCATCATGGAATGTTACATCTTTTTCTAATGTGAATGTATATTCCAAATTATCTTCTGATACTTTCCAAGATGATGCTAACCAAGGAATAACCCCAGTATCATCTTTCCAAGTTAACGTATCAAATAAAAATGAGTTACGTAAAAATCCACTCGGACCATTTGTGTCAAATGTAAACGGTGATGGAAACCCACTGTTTTGCCACCCGATTTTCACAATTTTCTTACCATCCGATTCGGATTTTGAGGTACTTGAAGATGACTCATTTGTTTGTGAGCATCCAGTTACAATTAAAAGAACTGCAACGAATAAAAATAATACTTTCCTCAAAATGATAACTCCCCTTCCATTCCATTGAGATTGATAATTATTATCA
>NZ_JANZMJ010000014.1:0-144127 GCF_025175645.1 Peribacillus aracenensis | reverse complement strand
GGAGATTTGTTACAAAAATTTTTGTATACGTACTAGCAGTACACTAAATGGTTCTTCCATACTGTCACAACCAGTTTCTTATACAGGGTATCTTCCTTAAGATCCACCAAAAAAAGTTCAGCCTGGTTGTATTGTTATCATCCATTATCGTCAAGGGGTTAATGGGTTAGACTCTATTTTTGAGTTTAGATTTTCGTAGTAGATGGTGGCGGCGAGGAGCGCCGACATAGAAGTTTCTTATGTAACTAAAGGGGGATTTCTTATTAGGGATGACAAACTTACGTTTAATTAATTGTTAAATTGGGGAATTATAAAATTTAATTGATGACTTGAAAACTAGGATGGGTATGATGAGGATTACGGTAAAAAAAATAATATATTACCTGATTAAATTAAGAGGTAGAATCTTTATTCCATTTGCCATTTTATACATATTAGTTGCTGCGTATGTTGCTTATTCTATAGAGCCACAGACGTTCGAATCATATTTAACCTCAGTTTACTGGGTTCTTACAACGCTTGCTACGGTTGGCTTTGGAGACTATGCGCCGGTCACCGACCTTGGAAAAGCATTCACCATTGGTCTTTACATCACGGGTATCGGGCTTGTTAGTCTTTTCATTGGGAAAACCATTAAATCTGTATATCTTATCGAAAAACGTAAAGTTGGTGGAAAAATGAAATATACAGGTAAAAATCATATCATTCTGATTGGATGGAGTGATAAGTCAAAATCAGCACTCCAAGAAATTTTTAAATCTGATGAAACCATTGATATTGTAATCATTGATAACTTGGAAAAAGCCCCCATGTTGGAGGAGCGTCTGTTTTATGTTCGCGGTGATGCTACCGATGAAGAAACTTTACTCCGTGCAAATCTGCCTAGAGCAAAAGGCGTTATCATTTTTGCTGACCAAATAACACAAGATAATTATGCTACAAAAGATCCGTTACTCGTCGATGGAAAGACATTATTGGTCGCCACTGCCATAACGGCCATTGAGGAAAAAACGAGTACATCCATTCATGTCACCGCCGAAGTGATCAATCAAAAGCATATTCGTTTATTCGAGCGTGTACAGGTGGATGAGTTTATTCCTACACAAGAAATGATCTCCCACGCTGCAGTACGGTCATTATTTTCTCATGGAGTCATCCATATGTATTCTGAACTTATGAGCAAAAAGTATGAAGAAACCATGTATGAGATTTCTAAACAAGAAGAATGGCGAACCTATCGTGATGCGTTCATAGATCTTCTTAATAAAGGAGCCACACTGGTAGCAGATCGTGGTGATCTTAACATAAACCAAAAATTAGATGAACGAATTCCTGACGATGCACAGCTTTTCGTCATTTGTGATAAAGAGACCATTTCCCAGATAAATTCAGATATACATTAGAAGCGCTTGTACAATTTAAACGTTGATTGGAACGAAAGGCATTCCCCTAGACGCGCTTTTCTAAGCAGGAGTCTCGAACACCCGCTCCAATCAACTTAGTTTTAACCTTTAGATAGAACCCTTTTGCCTACAAACTGAGGGTTGCAATTAATGCATCCCAAAATATTTCGCATAAAAAAATGTAGACAAACTCAATTTTCATCGAGTTTGTCTACAAGTAAGCACCATTAATTGAGTAAGCTTCAAGACAAAAAAAGAACCTTCAATCAAAGATCGATTAAAGGTTCTGTTGTTTTTAATTTCAATGTTGCTTCCACATCCAAAAATTAACTATAAACTAGCTCTTTTTTTTTGCTTAGACCAAGAGTCTCTGAAGTTGAAGTTTGAATATCGTGCAGAAGCTCTGGATTTTGCATGAGTGATTCTCCATAAGAAGGAATCATTTCTTTAATTTTCGGTTCCCACTCTTTCATACGTTGCGGGAAACATTTATTAATTACCTCAAGCATAACGTGAACAGCAGTAGAAGCACCAGGAGATGCACCTAGCAATGCTGCAATCGAGCCATCGGATGCACTGACAACTTCCGTACCAAATTGAAGTGTACCTTTGCCGCCTTCTGCAGTATCCTTGATGACTTGTACACGCTGGCCAGCTACTACTAAATCCCAATCCTCGCTCTTAGCGTTCGGGATGAATTCACGTAACTCTTCCATGCGCTGTTCTTTCGATAACATAACCTGCTGGATCAAGTATTTTGTCAATGGCATTTCTTTTGCGCCTGCCGCCAACATAGTTAAAACATTATTCGGTTTTACGGAAGTTATTAAATCGAACATTGAACCTGTTTTTAGGAACTTCGGTGAGAAGCCCGCAAATGGTCCAAATAGCAACGATTTTTTATTGTCGATAAAACGTGTATCAAGATGCGGAACAGACATTGGCGGTGCGCCTACTTTAGCCTTTCCGTATACTTTTCCATGATGCTGCTCAACAACTTCAGGATTATTACATACCATGAAGTATCCGCTTACTGGGAATCCGCCGATATGTTTCCCTTCAGGAATACCGGATTTTTGCAGTAAATGCAAGCTTCCGCCCCCGCCTCCGATAAAGACGAATTTAGCATTATGGCGTTCTACGCTGCCAGTATCGACATTACGCACTTTTAATTCCCATGAGCCATCGCTGGCACGTTTAACATTATCAACGCTATGTTTATATTTGATATCGACGTTTTTAGTCTTTAGATGGTCAAACAACATGCGTGTTAAAGCACCAAAGTTAACGTCTGTACCGTAATCGATTTTTGTTGCAGCTATAGAATCATTCGATGGACGGTCTTGCATAATAAGTGGAATCCATTCCATCAGTTTTGCTGGGTCATCGGAATACTCCATACCTTGGAACAGAGGATTTTTTGACAGTGCTTCAAAACGTTTCTTTAAGAACGCTACATTTTTATCCCCTTGTACCATACTCATATGAGGCAATGGCATGATAAAGTCTTGCGGATTATCAATCAGCTTACAGTTTACAAGATACGACCAAAACTGCAATGAAACTTGGAACTGTTCATTAATTTTAATTGCTTTGCTAATATCTATAGATCCGTCAGATTTTTCGGATGTATAGTTAAGCTCGCACAGTGCAGAATGTCCCGTACCCGCATTATTCCATTCGTTAGAGCTTTCTTCTCCTGCGTTTGCAAGCTTCTCAAATACTTTGATTTCCCATTCCGGTGCTAACTCTTTCAGTAATGATCCCAAAGTCGCGCTCATGACTCCGCCGCCAATTAAGATAACGTCTGTTTGTTTCTGTATGTTGCTCATTATAACCTTCCTTATCCCCTATATTTGCAAAAAAGATGTAGGCGCTCCTGTTTAGGTGTCACCAAAAGCCAGGCTTGAACTAGGAACACACCTTTTCTGTCTCCTTATAACTATATCATAATCTATTATTATTATTTCATAGATTAAAATATTCTACTATTACTTTTTTTGTTAGAAAATTGATTTTGTGAAGAAATTAGCTTAAACTTATCCGCCATGATAGTCGAAGAAAAAGATTTCTTCAGCAACTTCCCTTCATTGAAGGAAGAAACTGTTAGCGAAATAATATTGACACATCAGAAAAAGTAACGAAAATACACATTTATTGACAAAATCGGAAGTGGAATTAGAAGTTTCTGTAACCATTTCCCTAAAAAACAAGGACCTACCCAAAATTTCCAAACTACTACCTTTTTAACTTGGATCATAAATTTCACCCAATAATTAGATATTATAACAATACCAATAATTACTGATAATTAAACCAATATTAGGTACGGTCATTGAAAATATTCCTAATTTTAAGACTTATTGCATAGTCCCTTATAAATGAAATTTTATCCTTTATTGTTATTATAAAAAAACATTATTTAAGTTATCATTTTCGCAAATAGATATTTTCAGCTTTGTGATCTGGGCCTTTTGTTAAAACGAGTTTTGCCCGTCCTTTTGTCGGCAGTATATTTTCATGTAAATTTTTCAAATTAATTTCTTCCCAAATTTGGGTCGCTTGTTTAATGGCTTGTTCTTCGGACAAGTCAATATAACGATGAAAATAGGATTCGGGACTTTGAAACGCGGTCTTTTGAAGTAATAGGAACCTTTCAACATACCACCGCTCTATGTCATTTGCGTCTGCATCTACATAAAGTGAGAAATCAAAAAAGTCACTGACGAATACTTGATTTTCCTTATCAACTTGAAGAACATTAATACCTTCCACTATTAAAATATCCGGATTACAGATAGTCTGCACTTCATTTGGCAAAATGTCATACTTCAAATGTGAGTAGATTGGAACTTCCACTTTATTTTTTCCTGCTTTTACATCCCCGATAAGGTTAATTAATTTTTGCGTATCATAACTTTCAGGAAACCCTTTTCTTTTCATCAGTCCTTTTTCTTCTAATAGATCATTGGGGTACAAAAAACCGTCGGTAGTGACCAGACCTACGTTTCTATGATTATCCCATCTAGATAATAAGGTCTGAAGTAACCTTGCTGTCGTACTCTTTCCTACAGCAACACTCCCTGCAATTCCAATGATATAAGGTACTTTTTTATCATCAGTTTTTAGAAAGGAAGAAGTGGCTGTATTAAGCTGCTGAGATGCTTCAACATATAAATTGATTAAACGAGTCAAGGGCAAGTAAACCTCTTCCACTTCCTGAATGGATATTTCTTCATTAATTCCTTTTAAGTTATCCAATTCTTCTTCAGTTAAAGGAAGAGGGGTATGGTTTCGCAAAGATGCCCACTTTTTTCGATTGAATTCATAATAGGGAGTATAGGAACTCATGATTTTTCGTTACCTCACTTTTTAGAGTTACTATCAGTTTAACAAGGATGATGACCATAAAAAAGATGTTCCTGATCCCTTATTTACATAAAGACCCTATGACTTGAGGAAAGAAATTGAATGTATGGAACTAGCAGGCATAAAGGGCGTTCCTGCATGATTAAACATTCTAGGTGATTAATCTTTGAATGATAACCCACCTGTCTCCAGAGCATCCCTAAGTTTAGGTAAAGAAGCTGGTCCCATACCGTGAAACTTCAAAATCTCTTTTTCACTATATGTTGATAGCTGATGTAAAGAGGTTACCCCATTGTTTTCCAATGCGCGTCTGGCTGGTGCCGAAAGCAACGAAAGAAATCCGGTGTCAGGTTTGCGTTCTTGTTCACATACAGGGCAGGTCGGACAGTCGCTGGATTTATAGTATTTGTGACCCTTTTCGCAAGTCCTCAAATTCTTTTTTGAAGTGGTCATTGTCAATGTCTCCCTTTCTAATGATTTTTAACATTCTATCTTAAGAAGTAATCACATCGCAGTTAACTTACGCTAAACTTTGGCGGAAACGTATCCTGATGTCATTAACTAGTTTGCACTGACCCCAATCACCATAGCCCAGAAAGCTGTTAATTAACTTAGGGAGCTCAACAAGAACCTTACTTACTGTTTTCAGTTGCTTCTCGGGATATCCAAGGTCACTATACACCTCATATATCCAACAAGCAATATCTATGGCACAACTTCCATCTTCAACTATCATTTTATCATCTCTTGTTAACTAAACTGCCCTTTAGTTTCATTGGAAAAGGGC
Source organism: Peribacillus aracenensis (assembly GCF_025175645.1). Taxonomy (NCBI): domain Bacteria; kingdom Bacillati; phylum Bacillota; class Bacilli; order Caryophanales; family Bacillaceae; genus Peribacillus; species Peribacillus aracenensis. The sequence goes on along the minus strand of NZ_JANZMJ010000014.1, from coordinate 138,568 downwards.
TGCCGAAGCAACCCTTTTCAAAACCCAAAGTGAGTGATTAACCCACTTTATCTTCCTTCTGAGCCATTGTCTGAGCATCGGCTTGTACACGCTTGCCTATTCCAAAAGCGAAATAACTAATTGCAACGATAGCCAGAAAACCTATTCCGACCATTAGTGATATACGTGTGTCATCATTAAACCACATACCGATTAATACCATGATCAAGAAAGCGATGGTCAGGTAGTTTGTAACAGGTGCAAAAGGCATTTTGAATGGATGATTGTGCATTTCAGCTTTTTTAATCTTCCTGAATTGGATTTGGCTGATCAGAATGACAAACCAAGGAATCATACCAGGAAGTACACTCGCACTATATACATGCACAAATAAATTTTCTGGTGCAATATAACTTAAAACAACCCCAATTGCTAATCCGACTATCACTCCGAACGTACCGAATAAAGGTACACCGCTATTAGATACTTTCGCAAAGAATTTTGGAGCTTGGCCATTCATCCCTAATGTGTAAAGCATGCGTCCTGCACTGTAAATACCACTATTGCAGCCAGACATAGCAGCCGTGATTACGACAAAATTAATGATTCCAGCTGCTGCCGTGATACCAACTTTCGCAAAAGTAGCAACAAATGGACTGCCAATCGCACTTAATTGATCCCAAGGGTAAACGGTTACAATAATGAAAATCGCACCGATATAGAAAATTAAAATACGCCAAATGGTACTTTGAATCGCTTTGGTTATCGTTTCTTGCGGATTTTTTGCTTCACCAGCCGTAATCCCGATTAATTCTACACCTTGATAAGCGGCAACCACCAGTGAAAGAGCAAAGAAGAAGCCCTTCCAACCACCTGTAAATAAACCACCATGTTCCCAAAGATTCGATAATCCTAAGGCTTCCCCGCCATTACCGATTCCAAAGAAAATAAGTCCAAATCCTGCAACGATCATTAATATGATCGTTACGATTTTAATCAGTGCAAACCAAAATTCAATTTCCCCAAAGGATTTAACTGAAATTAAGTTCGCTGCTCCAAGAATCAACATTGCGATTAAACCTGGAATCCAACCCGGGAGATCGGGGTACCAATACTGCATGTACGTCCCCACTGCAATAATTTCTGCCATCCCGACAATAACCCACTGGAACCAGTTACTCCATGCAGTCATATACCCTGCCAATGGATGAATGTACTTATAACCAAATGTTGCAAATGAACCTGTACTTGGCTCTAAATACAACATTTCCCCCATTGCACGCATGATTAAGAATATAAATATCCCAGAGATCGCATAAGCTAACATCACTGACGGACCTGTCCATTGAATCGTGCTGGCTGAACCCATAAATAAGCCGACACCAATCGTTCCGCCCAAAGCGATCATCTGAATATGACGACTTTTCAAGTCCCTATTCAAATCTTTGTTTGCCATTCCATTTCCCCCTACACTACTAATAGTCGAAATTTAATGCAAGATGCTTAATACACTCCCTATTTAGTATAGAAATGATATAGCAGGCTCCACTTTTTTGAATCTTTCTTAAAGCTGCCTCATAAAATCATTCTTCACTCTTAATCAATCCTGACAGTTAGAAAGATTACTATCAAATTTCATGTATATCTTAATTCTGTTCAAGGTGTGATAGAAAGCGCTTACTTTTTATCGTTTATAACAGCCCACCCCTTAAGCGTTAAAATTCCTCTGTATAAAATAACTCGAATAAAAGAGTATTGTAACTCTTTTATTCGGCAGGCAGGTTAATTCATGCTGTTACTAAAAGGGACTTTAATCTCAGCTTCAACAACATATCATTCGTCATTTTCTCTAAATCATATTCCGCCTTGAATCCCCACTCTTCCTTTGCACAAGTTGAATCTATTGTATTCGGCCAACTATCAGCAATGGATTGTCTTACAGGATCGACCTCATAATTCATGATAAATTCCGGAATATGCCTTTTAATCTCGGCAGCAATTTGCTCCGGATCAAAGCTCATGGCTGACACATTGAAAGAATTGCGATGTTTTAATTTTGAGGCATCTGCCTCCATTAGATTAATGATGGCAGCTAAAGCATCAGGCATATACATCATATCCATATACGTTCCCTTATCAATGTAAGAAGTATATCGCTTATTTTTAATCGCTTCATAGTAAATTTCAACTGCATAGTCGGTAGTTCCACCGCCAGGAGGTGTGACATACGAAATCAGTCCCGGGAATCGGAGCCCCCTCGTATCAACCCCAAATTTATGATGATAATAATCACATAATAACTCTCCGGATACTTTATTCACCCCGTACATCGTATTCGGCCGTTGAATGATGTCTTGCGGTGTCCAATCTTTAGGAGTGGTTGGGCCAAACGCACCAATCGAACTAGGTGTGAATAATTGGCAATCGAGTTCCCGTGCCGATTCTAAAGCATTGACCAATCCGCCCATGTTTAAATGCCAAGCTAAAAGAGGTTTCTTTTCAGCTGTTGCTGACAATAAAGCGGCTAAATGTATAATTGTATCCACTTCATGTTTTTTTGCCATGTTAAACATCGCTTTTTCATCTGTAACATCTAAAATCTCAAATGGACCTGATAGGGCAACATCGCTGTCCGATTTTCGAATATCTGTTGCAATGATATTGTCAGCTCCATAAATCTCTCTCATTTTCAGCGTAAGTTCTGAACCAATTTGACCTAAAGCCCCCGTTACTAAGACCTTTTTCATCAAAAATCCCTCCCTATGTTTTAAACTCTGAAACAAGCAATCTCTTATATGATCGACATCTCTTTTCCCACTTTTTCATAAATGGCAATTGCACGGTCCAGCATCTCTTTTGTATGAGCTGCAGTAGGCATATTCCTCACTCTTCCTGTACCCTTTGGAACGGTAGGGAATACGATTGATTTAGCATACACACCTTCTTCATTCAACCTATTGCTAAATTGCTGGGTTTTTGCTTCATCCCCTATGATGCAAGGCGTAATCGGTGTTTCGCTCTCCCCGATATCAAAACCTAATTCCTTTAGGCCTTTTTTCAAGTAATCGCTGTTTTCCCACAGCTTATTTTGAAGTTCTGAGCTATTCATCAAAATATCGATGGCTTCTATACTAGCTGCAACTGCACCCGGTGTGGCAGCCGTTGAAAATAAAAATGGACGGCTTCTCACCTTTAACCAATCAATCAAATCTTTCTTTCCTGCTACATAGCCTCCAACAACACCAATGGCTTTGGATAATGTTCCAATTTGGAAATCCACTTTATCCGATAACCCAAAATGTTTTACCGTTCCTGCACCATTACCCAATACACCCGATCCATGTGCATCATCAACATACGTGATTAAGTCAAACTCTTCTGCAATCTCCACAATTTCAGGAAGCTTGGCAATATCCCCGTCCATCGAGAAAACTCCATCAGTAATGATCATGACTTTGTTATACAATCCGGACTCCTTTGCTTGGCGTGCTTTTGTCCGTAAATCCTCCATGTCGGAATGGATAAAGGGAATAATTTTCGCCTTGGATAATCGACATCCATCAATGATTGAAGCATGATTCAGTTCATCTGAAAGAATGGCATCATGTTTATCCATCACTCCTGAAATCGCTGCCATATTACAGTTAAATCCAGATTGATAAGCAATGGCGGCTTCTGTATGTTTAAATTCTGCAAGCTTTTCTTCTAATTTGACGTGAATATCCAATGTTCCGTTAATTGTACGTACGGCACCGGCTCCGACACCATATGTTTTCGTCGCTTCTATGCAAGCCTCTATTAATCGTCGATCTGTTGCTAAACCTAAATAGTTATTCGATGATAAATTAATTAACTTCCTGCCTGCAATGGTGATTACCGGACCGTTTGGACCTTCCACCGGATCAATTACGTTGTATAGTCCCTTTTCTTTTAAATCTTCCAAATTTTCTTTCAAAAATTGATTTAATACTCCACTTGACATTTAATATACCCCCTCATTGATGGCTGGAATAAATGTAGAATTTTTATATGTTTTACCTCTATTTAAAAAACATTGTATTTATTTCCTTTTTTCTGAAAATACATGTGTCTTCTCCAAAAACACACACAAGATTAACCTAAATCCCTTTATACTAAGAGTTATAACAATCATAATAATAGATAATTTTAACGTTGTCCATATTGTACGGACAAAAAAATCGGAATTTTTGTAGTTTTACAATAAACACCCGCTTAAAATGCGCTTATATCAACGGAAATACGAGGTGAAAATCCTCATCAATTTTCAATGTGAACGATGTTTTATCTTCTGTTTTTTGGAGACATTAACAAATAACCACAAAGGAGGGATATAGTGAAAACAGAAGATGAAAAAACCTCAGAAGGCCTAAATGAGATTTTTGAGATTATCAATGCAAAAGGTGACATTGGGGAACTAAAAGAAATCGTCCAAAAACCTGATGAACAAACAAATGAAGACAAGTAAACTAAGGGGATTAATCATCCTCTTTTTTTGTCTGTTTTACATTGTACTAATGGACCTTTAAGTCCATTACAACAATAAAAAGAGAGCTGTTGATCAGCTCGGATACAATTAAGTCTCACGTAGAGATCAAAAAAAACAAAAAAGTCATGCAAAAGAATGGGAGAAAGAGAATAAGAATAAGGATTTTCCCTATTTCTTTTCCTTTGTCCACAATTCATGCACAACTTACAAATTACCCCTCTAACGCACTGCTCCTAGGACAGTAGTGCTCCATAACCTTCAGGCTAAATCAGATTTCCATGTCCCACCTTTCCTTTTCAGTATCCTTCATCTGTTTTTCCGTTTTCTCGGGATGGACCGTTCGGAATTTATGGTGGTCAGCCGGGATAATTTCGATCATCTTCTCTATCATGTCTTCCGGATCGAATTGGTTCTTTAATCCCTTTTCTTGCTTTTTCATATCCTCTGCCCTTGTAAAATTCTTTTCTTCATCGAACCATTTCCATTTTTCCTCAGCTGCCCTGTCGTTAAAACCGGTATTGTAGGCACCCGGATTGATGGTCGCAACCTGCACCCCAAACTCCTCCAGCTCTTCCTTCAAGGTTAATGCCATTCCCTCGATGGCATGTTTGGTTGCTGCATACGGACCTCCGTATGGTGTCGTGATGGTCCCAGCCATTGAACTTAAGAACACGATTTTCCCTTTTCCTTTTTTGACCAGCTTTCTTGCAGCAAGCTGAACGGATTCAAGTGTAGCAAAAACATTTACTTCGAAGATTGCCCTGAATCGGTCCATCGGCATTTCTCCGAGCGGTCCTCCTTCATTGATCGCCGCATTTGCAACAAATACATCAAAGTCATGATTATCAATTCTTGCTCGATCACGTTCATTTGCAATATCCAATTTGAAGACTTCCATATCAAAGCCCCGTTCTTGCGCCTCCCTCATAAGATCCGTTTTCTGGGAAGTGATTTCCGTTGTGGCGATTACACGGTGCCCCTGCTTTGCTAACCCGAGTGCAGCTCCTCTTCCAAGGCCGCTGCCCGCTCCAGTAATGAAAATTGTTTTGGCCATCTTTCATTCCTCCTATCATGCTTCTCTATGTTTCTTCTTCCCATAAACGAATGCTATAAACCATTAAAAACGGTCTGCCTATATGCGTGTTTATCCGTTCTTTTAAAGGGAAAAAACTATATCAAGTTTATTCCTGCATCTATTTTCAAGATAAGTGAAATAATTAACAAGAAGAGATATTTAAAGAAATAAAGGAGAATGGCTGTGAATTATAAAAATATCACGATTGCCGGCAGCGGCGTTTTAGGAAGTCAGATCGCGTTTCAAACCGCATTCAAAGGGCTCAACGTGTCAGTATATGATATCAATGATGAAGCATTAGAACGTGCAAAAGATAGGATCATTAATTTGAAGCCATACTATAAAGAAGACATAGGCGCTACTGAGGAAGATCTTAATACTGCTTATGCCCGCATATCTTTCCACAGTGATTTATCTGTGGCAGTTGCCGAAGCTGACCTTGTGATTGAAGCGATTCCAGAAGTGGTTCAAATCAAAACGGATTTTTACACAGAGTTAGGAAAAGTTGCTCCTGAAAAAACAATTTTCGCCACGAACTCTTCTACATTATTACCAAGCCAATTTGCCGAAGCGACAGGCCGTCCAAAAAAATTCCTGGCTTTACACTTCGCTAATGAAATCTGGAAAAACAATACCGCAGAAATCATGAAACATCCAGGAACGGATAATGAAGTGTTCGATGAAGTGATTGAATTTGCCAAAGCGATTGGAATGGTTCCTCTGCCTTTACATAAAGAGCAGCCAGGCTATATTTTGAATTCCTTATTGGTTCCTCTTTTGGATGCTGCCCAAATGCTCTTATTAAAAGGAGTGGCTGATACGGAAACCATCGACAAAACGTGGATGGTCGCAACAGGAGCACCGCTTGGACCTTTCGCCATTTTAGATGTGGTAGGAATCAATACCGCTTATAATATTTCACTTGCAAAAGCGAAAGCGACAGGTGATCCAGAGGTTGAAAAACTGGCTAACTTATTGAAAACAGAGTATATCGATAAAGGGAAAATCGGAAGAGAAGCAGGAGAAGGCTTCTATAAATATCCCAACCCCCATTTCGCAAAACCAGACTTTTTAAGAGGTTAATCAACTTGTATGAATGTGCAGAAGGTGTCTAAGGGATGCCTTCTGTTTTCAAATTATTTCTCACTTTCTAATGTCTTAGAATAGAAAAAGACCCTGAAATCGGAAAAGTGCTTTTCACGAAATCAAGGCCTAAATATCATGAGGTTACAGAACCCTTATCCCCTATATCTCAAAGTTAATCCTTTTAGGAAATTCCTGGCGTATCGATCCCCGCACTCTTTATAATTCCTATGACCCACTTTTCTTAATATAGCGCTTAATTCCCCTTTGGTTATCATGACTCCTGCATCTTCCAAGATATCAATCATATCCTCACTTGTTAATGTCAATGCTATTTTCAGTTTCTTCAGAAGGATATTATTCACACTTTCCTTATTCTTTACAGCCGGTGCCTGACTTTGAGGCTGACCAGGTTTTGGCTCTTGTCTCCCTCGTTTAAAAATGATCAAACCATTTAAGAAGGACTCTAGCATCATGTTATTGCAGTTTACCCCATCTTCAGCTTCATCCATATCATCATCATATTCATCATATTCATCATAATAATCATCTTTTGGTTTTGTGAGCATCTGCATGACTTCTTCTCTTGTCACTTCAATCTCCCCGAGTTTAAATATCTCAACCATATCTTTATCTTTAATATCCAGCGCATATCTTAATCGAATTAATATATCATGATTATGCATCCAAAACCCTCCTATGTATTTCTCGATTTTCACAGTACTTTCATTATTTCACAAATGGATGGAAATAATCGCAGATTAAAATCCGAGAACCTTTTACAGATTCCCGGATCACTCTGCTTATTCTTCAATCAGCTTCAATGAGGTCACTACTTCAACATGGCTCGTCTGCGGGAACATGTCCACAGGCTGCATGGCCTCCACGCGATAAGAAGAGCCCAGTTCTTGTAAGTCCTTCGCCAATGTGGACGGGTTGCATGATACGTACACAATGGTTTTCGGTTTAACTTTCAAGATTGTCTGCAGTAACGATTGATCACAGCCGGATCTTGGCGGGTCGACGACCAGTACGTCCGGTTTCCAGCCTTCTTTGGTCCAGCGTGGAAGGATATTCTCGGCTTTGCCTGTTTCATAGTATACATTGTTCCGTTTATGTTTTTTGGCATTTTTCTTGGCGTCCTCAATGGATTCTTTAATGACGTCCATTCCTCTGACTTCCTTGGCATTTTCGGACAACCATAGGCCAATGGTCCCGACGCCGCAATAAGCGTCAACCACTTTTTCCGTGCCGGTTAAGGCTGCCGCTTTTTTCACTTCATCATATAAGCGAACAGTTTGGACCGGGTTAAGCTGGAAAAATGTACGGGCTGATAGTTCGTATGATAGGTCACCCAATGTTTCGTTGATGACTTTTTCGCCTGCCAGGTGAATCGTTTTTTCGCCAAAGATAAGTGATGTGTTCCGGTTGTTGATGTTTTGAACGACCGATTTCACTTCTGGCAGTTGGTCACGAATTTGTTTAAGCAACTGATCTTTTTGTGGAATTTCCTCCGCACCAGTAACAAGGACAACCTGCACTTCACCTGTTTCAAATCCTACCCGTGTGATGACCGTACGGATCACACCTTTTCTTTTTCTTTCGTTATAAATCGAGATGTTCAGGTTCTTTAGTATCTTTTTCACTGTCCGCGTTACCTTATTAGTTGCCTTATGCTGTACAAGGCAATTCGGGATATCGATCAGTGTGTGGGAATTCAAGCCGTAAAGGCCAGCAATCAATTTGCCATCTTTTTGGCCGACTTGGTACTGACTTTTGTTGCGGTAATTCCAAGGATCTTCCATGCCGATCGTTTCTTTTACATTTAATGAAGAAACTGGGAATCCAGAATGACGTTCCATCGCTTGAATGACGATATCGCGTTTTTCAATTAGCTGCTGGGCATAGCTTAAATGCTGTAACTGACATCCGCCGCATTCAGCGTAAACCGGACATGGCGCTGCAATGCGATGCGGTGATTCTTTACGGATGGTTTTTATTTTCGCCTCGGTGAAGTTTGGCTGAACCTTTGTGACCAATGCTACAATTTCTTCACCAGGCAATGCACCCGGGACGAAGACGACTTTCTTTTTGAAATAACCGACTCCCTCCCCGTTAATGCCAAGCCGTTTAATCGTAAGGGGAAGGGTTTGATTCACTTCCAGTTTTGTATCTTGAATGTTTGTCATTTCTTTTCACTCCGTTTTTCAATGCTTCTCCACAAATAGAGGGAAGCGTAGCTTAGATATGGGGCCCATTTCACACTATAGGACTCCATTTCTTCTTGGGTTGGCTTTTGCGGTAAGCCATATAATATTTTCAAGGCATTTTGAATGCCAATATCGGCTTTAGGAAACAGGTTCGGCCGGCCAAGTCCAAAAAGCAGGAAGTTTTCAGCCGTCCATTTACCGATACCGCGTATTTTTATTAGTGTGTCCATAACCTCTTGATCGGATAGCCTTTCCATTATATCAAGGTTGAGATGGCCTTGAATGATTTGCTCTGAAAGTCCGATGACGTATTCGGCTTTCCGGCCACTGAATTGAATGGCTCTTAATTGTTCGATTTGAAGTTGGGCTGTTGTTTCCGGTGTCGGGTAAAACCAGGCACCTTCCAACTGGTAGCCGAAGGTTTTAACGAATCGTTCCGTGAGCGTATGGGCAAAGGATAAGTTCAATTGCTGATGTATGATGCATTTGACGAGGCAACTGTAGTAATCGAAGTCCAAGACTATGGCAGTACCGCGGTGCTCTTCGAAGATTTTACTTAAATCTGTTTCCCGGAAATGCCTGGAAACGTCTTCTAATGGCTGATGCCAATGAAAAACCTTTTTTAACCGTTCGATTGCTTTTGACTTGTAAACCTCTGAATGACCTTTGATGATAAAAGATGGTTCATCGATATTTCCTATTGCCTGAACCTGTATAACGATTGGTTCTTTTTCTATATATAGCGGAACTTTTACCGTCCTGTTAGTAAAATCAACTACCTGAAGTGGGTCTAACGATAATCGTTCGAGAACTAGATCGAAATTATAGGGTCCTTGAACCTGTAATTTTTCTGTCCACACAAGCGATCCATCCTTTAGCAGTTTTCCACGTATTATAGCATGTTTCCAGAAATATTACTTGAAATTAAAGAGAATGGATAAAAGCGGGACCTGAATTATCACTACAGGACCCGCTTCTCATTTTAATAAAGCATTCGGTTCGGCAATTGTTTCTCAATCATTAAAGCATCTAGGCTACTGAATGTGTACCCCTGTTTTTCAAGATCCGTAAGAATCGAGTCCAATGCTTCCGCATTATCCTTCGATACGGTATGCAGTAATAAAATAGCGCCAGGATGAATCTGCTTAAGCACTTCATCGTGTGCGAACGCGGCACCCTTTTGTTGATCAACAATCCAGTCTTTATATGCCAGTGACCAGAAGATGTGGTAATACCCTTCTTTTTTTGCGACTCTCATCGTTCTCTCATTAAATACCCCACGAGGCGGCCTTAAGTAATTCATTCCTTTTTGACCCGTTAATTTTTCCGTTGCTTCTTTTACCCTCTCAAGCTCCGTGCGAATCACATCGTCCGTCACGCTGGTCATATCCGGATGGTTCCATGAATGGTTTCCTACGATATGACCCTCATTAGCCATACGGACAACAAGCTCAGGTGCGGTCTTTAAATAATGACCCGTGACAAAAAAAGCTCCAGGAGCACCATGTTTCTTCAGAACATCTAAAATCTGGGCCGTATAGCCATTTTCATAACCGTTATCAAATGTTAAATAAACGACTTTTTTCCTTGTATCCCCTTTATAAATCGCTTCATATTCAGGCAGCATCTCATTGAGTTTTTCACCTGCATCGGCAGGTGTCCCATTTTTTCCTTTATTGAAACCCCAGTTATAGGATTCTGCAAAAGCTGGGCTTGCCAAAGAGCATATCAAGCATATTAAAGCGGATAAAATCACCTTTTTTTTCATCGGAATATCCCCCATGTCCTTTTCTCTTATTGTTTGGAACACGGAGATTTATATGCATGATATTGTGAATGTCGAATTATTGGACCCTGTGTCTAATTCACTACGCTGAGGAACCAATTTTAGTACCGCGGGCCAAAATATTAGAGGCATTTCCCCGCCAAACCTATATCCACAAAAAAAAAGGCCTATCCTCCAAAAAGGATGGGCCCCCCATGCTTTGTTTATCCTTTAAATAACGCTTGTGCCGCCTTCCAAATAATGGCGATAGCGAAAATGAGAACGATTACAATTCCGACTACGTCAAGGAATGTTTCAAGACCGGAGAAAATCGTATTTGCCACAGGGAGTTGGATGAAAGCAAAACCGGATAACATGGCGATAAAGAATAAGATGTAGCTATTCTGCATGAAAATCCCCCCTTTCCCTTCTAATGTATGTGCGAGCGTTCCAAAAGATTGTACTTTTTCGAGTAAATTATCGCCTTTTTTTTCATATACATTTAGCAAGGGGGGAATGAAATGCTGGAATGGGTTATCACTATAGGCTTTGTTGGTTGTCTTGGTTTAGGTGGCGGAGTGTTTGTTCATTTTGTGAAAAGTGGATTGAATGTAGAGGATGCTTCAAGGATCGATCCACTGCCGGAAACCGAAAAGTAGGATATGCAAAAGACGCTCAACCGTGTGGTGAGCGTCTTTTCCCATACAATTATTTAAATACTGGTTCTTTGAATTGTGCCAATTTTTCCAACGAAGATTGCTGAACGTCTTTATGCAGGCTGTTTCCATGTGAATCCATGGTAACTACGGCAGTAAATCCTTCAACATTCAGATGCCACATCGCTTCTGGAATACCAAATTCGGTGAAGTTCACACCTTCGACGGATTTGATGCAGTCTGCATAATATTGAGCAGCCCCGCCGATTGCGTTTAGATAAACGCCGCCGTGTTCACTAAGTGCCTCAAGTGTTTTTGGACCCATTCCGCCTTTACCGATAACTGCACGGATGCCGAATCGTTTCATGATATCCCCTTGGTATGGTTCTTCACGAATACTTGTCGTTGGTCCCGCAGCCTTCACATGCCATTTACCTTCTTCGTCCTTCAGCATAACTGGGCCACAATGATAGATGATTTGTCCATCCAGGTCGATTGGTGCAGGATTTTCAGATAAATGCTTGTGGATCGCGTCACGGCCTGTATACATTCTGCCGTTAATATGAACTACGTCACCAACTTTTAATTCGCGGATTTGTTCTTCCGTGATTGGTGCTTGCAGGGTGATTTCACGGGAAGCTTTAACGTCCGGTTCAGCAGCGGCTGCCACTTCGTCCTTCGCTGCTTTTTCTGCTTCTAAAGCAAAGTCGATTTTCTCGCCTTCTTGATACAACCACTCATTGATTTCACCTGTTTCAGGATTGACTTTCACTCCTAAACGGCGGAACGCCCAGCAGTTGTAAGCAACGGATACGAAAAAGCTTGCCGGAATACGGTGCATGACACCGATTTTACACCCAAGCAGTGTAGTTTCGCCGCCAAAGCCCATCGTGCCGATTCCCAATTCATTAGCTGACTTCATGATGTAATCTTCAAGTTTACGAAGGTCTTCATTCGGATTCACATCTTCATTACTGCGGAAGAGTTGAGCCTTTGCCAGATCATATCCGGATGAACGGTCCCCACCGATACCAACGCCGATGAAGCCGGCACTGCAGCCTTGTCCTTGAGCTTGGTAGACAGAGTGAAGTACACATTTACGGATTCCGTCCAAATCACGGCCCGCTTTCCCCAATCCTTCAAGTTCCATAGGCAGACTGTATTGGATGTTTTTATTTTCACAGCCGCCGCCTTTTAAGATAAGGCGAACATCAATATAGTCTTTTTCCCATTGATCGAATTTAATGACCGGAAGACCTTCCCCAAGGTTATCCCCGCTATTTTCACCCGATAAAGAGTCAACTGCGTTTGGACGAAGTTTTCCGCCTTTAGTCGCTAAAATGATCGCATTTCGGATTGCTTTTTTTATTTCAAGTTGGTTCACGCCAACTGGAGTTTTTATTTTGAAAGTCGGCAGACCAGTATCCTGACAAATCGGTGATACATTGTCGTCAGCCATTGTAATATTATTCGTGATGGTATCCAAGCTTAATGCAGAACGAGTACCTGCATTTTCACGTTGTTTTGCACTTTTGACCGCACGACGAACATCCTTTGGAAGATTCGTTGAAGTTTCAACGATAAGACTGTACATACTTTCTTGGAATTTTTGAATATCCAAATTTCTCTTCCCCCTCTTATTTTCCCCTAGATTTAATCATTTCCCTGCTTCTCTATAAATAGCGAATGATTCAACACCCGTTTTATTATACATCTAACATAATCTTTCGAAAACAAGTAATTATTTTTCTTAATGAATAGCAATTTGGTAAGAAATGATCAAAGCGCCTTAAATAGCCCATAAGTCAAATACCATCACCAATCATTTCCAGGAAGATTGATATTAAAAAGAGATGACGCAGGTTTCTCGTCATCCCTTCATGAATATTAACATTGAAAAAGTCATACTATCGAAACAGATATTAGTCTTCCCGGGTTTTGAATTGTTCCACTTTGCCTTCCAAATCATCTATCATGCCGATTAAACGGTCTATATCTTCCAACTCCGTAGTTTCCGGTTCGATATGATCAAGAACTTCCATGAACATCGTGAGGCGTTCTTTTAAGTAAGTTAATTGTTCGTTTTTACCTGTAATGGATTTTCCCATGAGGCACTCTCCTTCCGTTCTTCTTTCATCGTAACGAAATCTGCTTGAAAGTGCAATGGCAAGCTATAAATACAGCTCTCCGCCATTTGACAATTTTTGTTCCCATTGTTCATAATGGGTTAGTGCATTATTACGTAAGGAGTTTTAAATATGTCAATAATCAAGCAAGATCTTTTAACACCAATTACACCCAAGTATGATCCTTGGGAAGCATATATGGACGTTGAACAATATGGAAAACTCAGCCTCACCAATGTGGAGTTCACCACCACCACCCTTTGCAATATGCGTTGTGAGCATTGTGCCGTCGGTTACACACTTCAGCCCAAGGACCCGGATGCCCTGCCTCTGGAATTACTGATTCAGCGCCTTGATGAGATCCCTTTGCTTCGCTCGCTCAGCATCACTGGCGGGGAACCGATGCTTTCAAGAAAACAAGTGAAGAATTATGTTTTGCCTCTATTGAAATATGCCCGTAGCCGAGGGGTACGGACACAAATCAATTCCAATTTGACCCTTGACTTGGAACGGTATGAGGAAATCATTCCTTATTTGGATGTTCTGCACATTTCCCATAATTGGGGAACGATCGATGAATTCATTGATATCGGCTTTGCCATGATGGATCGAAAACCATCTCGCGAACAGCGAAAGAAACTATTCGATAAAATGATCAAAAATTCCCGTGCCCTGACAAAAGCTGGTGTGCTGGTATCTGCTGAAACGATGCTTAATAAACGGACATTGCCTCATCTTGAGCATATTCACAGACAGATCGTCGATGAAATGGGATGTCAAAGGCATGAAATTCATCCGATGTATCCAAGCGATTTCGCTTCGGCACTTGAAACTTTACCATTGGATAATATGCGTGAAGCGATTCATCATTTGCTTGATATCCGTGATGAAAATGTTTGGATGCTTTTCGGTACCCTGCCATTTTATCCTTGCAATAACAGTAAAGAGGATATAAAGCTGCTTCAACGCCTTTATGGTTCACATAAAGTGACGGTACGGAATGACCCTGATGGACGTTCCAGGTTGAACATCAATATTTTCACCGGAGAAGTGATCGTGACTGATTTCGGGGACGCGCCTACATTAGGGAATATCAAAGATCAGCCCTTGACCGATTCCTATGACACATGGATGAATTCGAAACTGGCCAATGAATTGAACTGCCACTGCCCGGCAGTCAAATGTCTAGGCCCGAATGTTCTCGTCAAAAATGCTTACTACCCGAAAGAGGACTTCAGGATCAGGAAGTCAAACATATGAAGAAAAACTCGCCAATCCGGCGAGTTTTTTCAATTTACCTTGGTTGCTGCGAGACTGTAAAGCTGAAGGAAACATGGTCCTGAACCGGTATCCATGCACCGATGCCTTGTGATGTGATGTTCTTTATCGTAATGGTTCTTTTATTTCCTTTTAGATTCAAATATACTTCCCCATATGTGACCTTGCCTTTTTCATTGACGGCGGAAGCAAAACTGGATAAGTAACCAATCCTATTTGAAGCCACATTATATACTTGATCTTTTTTCGTACCAGCTCCGATGATTGTTTCAAAAGCCAAAGGCAAATTCGTTTTTTCAGTGGCTTTTAGCAGCATCATCTTTTGAACATCCTCAGCCTTAGGAATTTTCGCTGTCAGACCGCCACTCACTGCCTTCTGACTTTCCTGGACATAACGGATCTTATAGGGAACTTCACCGCCACGATTATCATAGTAATTCGTATTGATCTTTTGGTATTCCCAGTTTGGTGCCGTTTCAGAAGACTCATAATTCAAGGCCCAATGGCCAAGGTAAATGGTTGCCCTATATCCAAAAGCAAGCGGGGCTTTTGCAATTGCGGATTCATTCAACATTTGGATGAGTTCTGGGTTTTCAATCTTGATATCCGACGAATCGATCAATTGTTTGGCAAGATTACTCGGCTGCAGCATCGGAAGATCCTGGGTCGGGTTCGGATACGTATTCTCCTTTGCAATATTCAATACTGAAGGTGGGATATTCACCTTATTTGGATTTGCTTTGACTTCTGGTATATCAGCTGCAAAACTTACATTCGCCTGAATAAAGGCAATTAGGGCAATCATCGTAATAATAATAGTTCTTTTCATGCTGTCGCACTCCTTTTGAGGGGTTCAATCATATTGATTATAGATTTTGTTTTTAGCCAACATTCTATACATTTCATTCCGATTTCAACTTTGTAATGAATTTGTAAAGTTCAGAATATTTACTTTTCTCTTCAAATCAGTTATACTTATTTTACATTATAAAAAGGAGGCGAAATCGTTCATACCTATTAAACCTTTAGGAGGTATGCTTATCGAACAATCCATGACACCCTTTTAAAGGATGACAGAAAACGAATTCGCCTATACTTAAATCTGGTGTAAAAGGATGGTGTGACACTCTAGAATATTTTCTCAACTTTTTCAAAAGCATGATGAAAAATTTTGGAATAACTTATGAATGGTAATTTACTAATATAGAAATGACTCTGCTAAATCTAACCCGAGCAGAGTCATTTTTATTTTTTCATTTTATAAAAAGAAAGACCTTCCACATCGGAAGGCCTGCATTCTTATAATAAGTAAAATCCAATTCCCATAATGAAGTAAGCGGCCAATAAGGTAAGGCCTTCAAACCAGTTCGTTTCCCCGTCATTAGAAATCATGATCACCAGAAAGACTGCTGTAACCATTGATATTAGTTCTGGCATTGTGAAAACAAGCGGCATACTCGTTGGATACATTAACGAAATCAATACGAGCACAGGAGCAACGAACATCGCTACTTGAAGCGTGGAACCAACGGCAATCTCCACAGCGACATCCATTTTGTTTTTATAGGCCATTATGACGGCGGAAGCATGCTCTGCAGCGTTACCGACAATCGCTACGATAATGACACCGATGAATAACTCCGACCATCCGAAGGCTTCCCCCACCTCGCTAAACGTATGGACAAGTTTTTCCGATATGTAAGCAACAGCCAATGTAGCGGCAGCAAGTATTATAATTGCCTTTTTCCTGCTCCACTCCGGTACTTCCGCTTCATGGTCCTCGAGTTTCTCTGTATGCTGATATACCCCGCGGTGTGTAACCAATTTAAAGAATAATGCAGCAAGATATAATAAGATCATTATAATGGAAATTCCGACACTTAACGACATCGTGCTTGATTCACCCATGTTTTGTGTGAATACTTCCGGTATGACGAAGGCTACAATTACTGCAAAAATCAATAGACCGGCATTATGCCTCGCATCGAATACATTAAACTTCTGCCGTTTGTATTTAGTCCCTCCGATAAAGAATGAAAGTCCTGCCACCAACAATAAATTTCCTAAAACGGAACCAGTCAAAGACGCCAGCACGACACTCACTAGCCCCGCCTTTAATGAAAAGATGGATATGATCAATTCTACTGCATTACCAAAGGTTGCATTCAAGAGACCGCCAATCCTTGGTCCCATAACGATCGCTAAGCTCTCAGTGGCCCGGCCCATGAAGCCTGCCAGCGCCACGATTGTTAAGCAATATACTATGAACATGATTACACTCGGCCAATGCAATAATGACCCAATGACAGATAAAGGGACGCCTAACAGGACAAGCCCCAAAAATATTTTATTCACGATACTTCTCCTCACAATCCTGTAGTTCTTTTTATGTAACAAAAACTATCATACATAATCTTCGGGTGATGACAAAGGAAAATTTTATCATCCCCTCTCTTCTTGACAATATTTACCCAAATTTCTATTGCTTAATCCTCTTCCTAAGATGTAACATCAAGAAGGTATACATTTCTTAGGAGACATGATTTTATGAATAATAAATTGCTTTTAAGCGTTTTAATCTTAATTGTCGGCATATCGGGGTTTTCTCAAGGGATGCTTCTGCCGATCATTGCCATCATTTTTGAAAATGAAGGAATTAGCTCATCCCTAAACGGGTTTCATGCAGCCTCCCTTTATATTGGAATTCTATTGATTTCTCCTTTTATGGAAGCCCCACTCCGTAAATACGGCTATAAGCCATTGATATTATTTGGCGGGCTAACGGTCATCGTATCACTTGCCCTATTTCCTGTCTGGAAATCATTCTGGTTTTGGTTCGTACTGCGTTTCTTCATTGGTATCGGCGATCATACACTTCACTTTGCTACACAGACTTGGATCACGGCCATTTCACCAATAACGAAGCGCGGAAGGAATCTTGCCATTTATGGACTCTTCTTCAGTCTTGGCTTCATGGTTGGCCCGCTGATGACGAAGCTTCTTGAGATCAATCAGTCTTTGCCTTTCATCATCACATCCATACTTAGCCTTCTGGCTTGGTCCACTGTTTTCCTTATTAGAAATGAGCTTCCTGAACAAGATGATTCTGAAAGCACATCATTCCTTGGCACACTCAAAAGGTTTACGAAAGTTAGCCGAATAGCCTGGGTCGCTTTTTTGCTTCCGTTTACATTTGGCGTGCTTGAAGCCTCATTGAATAGCAATTTCCCTGTATTCGCTTTGCGCGCCGGAATCGATTTAACCGCAGTATCCATCATCATTCCGGCCTTTTCTGCAGGGACTCTGCTTACCCAGATTCCCTTGGGGATGGTCAGTGACCGTTTTGGACGGCGAAAGACCTTGCTGACGATTCTTATATCAGGGTTTGCCATATTCACGCTTGCAGGGATATATTCCTATTCAGTGCTTGGCCTATTCATCTGTTTTATGTTAGGCGGAATGATGGTTGGTTCGACTTTCTCGCTGGGAATCAGTTATATGGCAGATCTTTTACCTAGAAACCTATTGCCTGCCGGGAATTTATTATGCAGTATATTCTTTAGTCTCGGCAGCATCGGCGGTCCATTCTTTGGCGGCCTGGTTATAGAACACATTGATGGAGGAAGTTTTTTCTATATGATAAGTATCATGCTTTTCCTTGTCTTCATATCATTGACCTTGTTTAAGGAAAAAATGCCTGCTCCCGTTATGTAGTATAATTTTTTATCTTGACTGCTTCCTTTATTATTCAATTTTTCAATAGACTTTATATTGGTTAGAAAATACTTTATATTTTTTACTAGATTAGAATCATTCTTCTTTATTTCTGAATAGGATATGTGGTATTATAATAATAACAAAAGGGACATCACGTTTATAAACCTTTGAAAACATTGCTGTCATCGCAATTACGGTGGCAGCTTTCATATTTTATCCAGAGAAATGACGTTGATTATCTTTCTCAATTAGATATAACACAAATGATAATCTATATCATTTACACAAAAATAGAGAAGAATGTGGGAGGGAATCTTATGACTACAGATACTAAACATTTAACCCAACCGGCTGCATGCAAAACCACTTGGTTGGAAAAAGCCAAACCTCATCTAGAACTTATTGCTGCATTATTCAGCGGTTTACTTATAGTATTAGGCTGGGCTCTTTCAAAAAATGGAATGGAAACTGCCTCCATAATCATATACTTGGCCTCTTTCTTGATTGGCGGATATGCCAAGGCGAAAGAAGGCATAGAAGATACGATTGCCGACCGGGAATTGAATGTTGAGATGCTAATGATTTTTGCGGCAATCGGTTCTGCGATCATCGGATACTGGACGGAAGGCGCCATATTGATTTTCATCTTCGCTTTAAGCGGTGCCCTTGAAACATACACGATGAATAAAAGCCATAAAGAAATTTCGGCACTTATGGACTTACAGCCGGAAGAAGCACTGCGCATCACTAACGGATATGAAGAAACCGTATCCGTTTCACAGCTGCATATCGGGGATTTAATTTTAGTGAAACCAGGTGAAAGAGTACCTTCAGATGGAAAAATCACGGACGGCCGTACCAATATCGATGAGGCCGCCATCACTGGCGAATCCATTCCAGTCAGTAAATCATTGGATGATGAAGTATTTGCGGGAACGGTCAATCTCCGTGGAACGATTACCGTGGAAATCACCAAACCGGCAAGTGAAACTTTATTTCAAAAAATAATCACTCTTGTTCAATCCGCACAAAGTGAAAAGTCCCCTTCCCAGCTGTTCATTGAACGGTTTGAAGGAACCTATGTAAAAGTAGTATTGACGGTTGTCGCCCTGATGATGTTCATACCCCATTTCCTATTGGGGTGGAGCTGGACCGAGACATTCTACAGAGCGATGATCCTGCTCGTTGTCGCTTCTCCTTGTGCCCTTGTGGCCTCTATCATGCCAGCTACACTTTCTGCCATTTCAAATGGAGCCCGTCATGGCATTTTATTTAAAGGGGGCATCCATCTTGAGAATCTAGGTAATCTGCAGGCAATTGCTTTAGATAAAACCGGTACATTGACAAAAGGAAAACCAGAGGTAACCGATGTCATTATCCGCGAAAATTTAAACGAAGATGACTTCTTATTTCATATTGCATCTGTTGAAAATTATTCGAATCACCCTTTGGCAACATCGATCGTACGTTATGCCAAATCGAAATTGCAAAAGGATATCATTAAACCAAATAACATGGAAGATATCTCAGGTAATGGGGTTCAAGCCTATATCAATGGCGTGCTTTGGCAAGTCGGAAAGGCTGATTTCGTCGGTCGCAGTGAAGCAGAGCGATTCCAAAATGGCATTGCACTGACATTGGCTGAACAAGGCAAGACAATCGTTTATGCAAAAGATGATAAAGGAATTGCAGGCATACTCACTTTGAAAGATGTCGTGCGTGAAGAAACCGTTACAGCCATCGAAGCCTTGAAAAATGAGGGCATCCATACCGTCATGCTTACAGGGGATGGGGAAAAAACGGCTAAAGCGATTGCTTCGGAGAGCCATATAGATGCATATATTGCCGAATGTCTACCTGAAACCAAAGTGACTGAAGTGAAAAAGCTGAAAGAACATTTTGGCACTGTAGCAATGGTTGGGGATGGCATTAATGATGCACCTGCACTTGCAACAGCATCTGTTGGAATTGCAATGGGTGAAGGCACGGATGTTGCCTTGGAGACAGCGGATGTCGTTCTGATGAAGAATGATCTGCCACGCATTGCGGAAGCAGTCAAATTATCCAAGAAGATGAATCGGATCATCAAACAAAACGTCATCTTTTCAATTTCGGTCATCATGATCCTGATAGCATCCAATTTCCTTCAATTTCTAGACCTCCCATATGGTGTCATTGGCCATGAAGGAAGTACAATTCTCGTTATACTGAACAGCTTAAGACTTTTGAGAAACTGAACATGAAAAAGGAGCCTTCCAAGGCTCCCTTTTTTTATGTTTATTTCATTTAGTGATATCCGTTCTTACCGTTTGCAGAACCTGAAGTTTTATGGTTCGAACCTTTATTTTTTCCTTTTTGCTTTGTGCTGCCATCCTTTTTGCTCATGAAAGAACTCCTCCTCTTCTAAAGTTGTCATTTCTTGAATAGTATCCGCAGCATGTTAGCTTGCTATTACGGAAACTCCAGGAAGATCATCCACATTCCGGTTTTTTCTTTTCACTAATGAGTGCATTTATTTCCCCACCCATTATGATTATGAGCCCCGACAAATAAAACCAGACCATTAATACGATGATTCCTCCAAGACTTCCATATGTTGCTGAATAATTAGCGAAGTTCTCCACATAAAATGAAAACAAAAAGGAAGCGAGACTCCATCCTGCCGTTGCAAAGATAGCACCAGGCAGTACGGTTATGCACTTCAGCTTTATGTTCGGCGCAATCCAATAAAGGATGGTGAACACAATTAAAAATACAAGCGTACTGATCACCCAGCGAAGTTGGTTCCAAATCGTAAGAAATTCATCGGATTGCCCAATTTCGGCAAATAAAAACACTCCGATCTGTTTTCCGAATACCGGCAGCAATAAAACGACAATAAAAACAAAAATCATCGCTAAAGTGAGAAGAATCGACATTCCCCGGGAAATAAAGAAAGTTCGACTTTCTTTTACACCGTATGCATGGTTAAATGCTTTAATGATTGCATTCATCCCATTCGATGCCGACCATATCGTTCCGATGACACCAAACGACAATAAAGTCCCATTCGCTTCCATCACTTCCGATAGGTTAGCCTCAATGATTCTCATCGAATCGTCAGGCGCATATGTACGGACGGTATTTAATATATCTTCTTGGGAAAATGGCAGATAGGCCAATAAAGTGAATAAAAAAATAAGTAATGGAAACAGGGAAAGTAAAAAGAAATAAGACAGTTGTGCGGCAAGACCAGACACATCATCGACCTGCAACCGTTTTATGAAAGCCTTGAAGAATGAGCCTTTCAGCCATTCTTTTTTATTGGCCATACCTCCACCCCATTTTCTAATTTAAGGAAATCCGTTCATGGTGACTTGAAGTTGGCTCTTCTTCCTCTCCAGCAAAAACTTCCTTCGTCTCCATCACCACTTGGGCAACTTGCGAAGGAATGTCTTTCATTTCCTCCACCTTTTGGGAAATGAAGGAGACATCATCGGAAATTTTTTCAACAGTGGAACGGACCATAGATGATGTTTCACGTACTTGTGTAAGCACCCCATTGGGATTCTTTATGAATTCTTTCATATTACCCATGCAGCTTTTACTATTTTCCAATACAGAATAACGCGTATCCTTATCAAAAAGGCTTATCGCTGCCCCAGCCAACGCCCCAATAAAGACCGCTTGCATAAATTTGCTTTTCTTGGCACACTTATATTCTTCACGAATGTTGCTCATATATTCTCCTCCTAGTCATATATTAGTTGATGTATAATAGTAGCTATCTCCATTATACAATGTTTAAATATTTTTTTTCCTATCTTTTCCCAAACTCTCTCACTTTAAAACGTGGAGATGACCAAGAATATCGGGAATCAAGCTTCGTTTTCCACCCGAATATTCATTGACTTCTCAAGGTAATCATGCAAAGATGAAAATATTTAGGAACGTATGAAAGGATGAAGGAAATGGATTTAACGCAAAACACAGCCGAAAGTGTCGAGTTTATGATTGAAGCAATCAAGGATAAATTAAAGGTTATGAACTTCGGTGCAATCAAATCGACCCATTTTGATATTGAGATGTACGAAGAACTGCACGATATTTATACAATGGTAATGAAAAAAACGAATTTCAGTGTCCGTGAAATGGAAGCCATCGCTGAAGAACTTGGAAGACTGCGTAATAAGTAACATTCAAATCCTCCCATTCCGGTGAGGATTTTTTTCATTTTTTAAAAAATTCTGCTACATTTGATATAGAATTTGAAAACCGACAGGAGTTGTAAGCATGGTAGAAAGAAGAACGCCCATCAGTATTGCAGAAGCAGTGGAAAAAGTGATGAAGCATAAATTAACAGGACATACGGAACTGATCCCCCTTGAGGAAAGCCACGACCGTTTTTTGGCTCAAGATATTGTAGCTACAAATGATGTTCCGCATTTTAACCGCTCGCCATATGATGGATTCGCCCTTAGATCCAAGGATACGGCAGAAGGTTCCATAAATACCCCTCTCGAGTTCGAAGTGGTTGAAGAGTTGGCTGCGGGTATGGTATCGAATATTCCTGTTCAAAAAAATCAAGCGGCAAGAATCATGACTGGAGCTCAGATGCCAGCTGAGTGTGATGCCGTAATCATGCTCGAGCTTACGAAGGAATTCGAAAAGGAAGGAAAGAAGTACATATCATTTAAACGCTCTCTTAAGGAAGGCGAAAACGTTTCTTTTCAAGGTGAGGATGCAAAGAAGGGCGATGTTCTTGTGAAAAAAGGAACAGCGATCAATCCAGGGATCATCGGCTTGCTCGCAACATTCGGTTATGCCGAAGTGCCAGTTGCCACTAAGCCTGTCGTTGGATTATTCGCTACGGGGTCTGAACTTCTTGATGTTAATGAACCGTTGCAGCCCGGCAAAATTCGCAACAGCAATTCACATGCGATCTCCGCCCAAATTCGGAGGGCAGGAGGAGAAGTCCGTTTCTATGGAAAGCTTAAGGACGAATTCGAATTAAGCTACGAAGCCATTTCCAATGCCTTGGAGGAAGTGGATCTGCTCATTACTACAGGAGGAGTTTCTGTCGGTGATTTTGATCTTCTCCCGGATATTTATCAAAAAATTGGCGCTGATGTCTTATTCAACAAAGTGGCTATGCGCCCCGGGAGCGTGACGACCGTAGCCGTATATAATAACAAATATTTATTCGGTTTATCCGGCAATCCATCCGCCAGTTATGTCGGCTTTGAACTATTTGCAAGACCGATCATCCGCACCATGCTGTTTTCGGAGCATCCGCATTTACGAAAAGAGACGGCACAATTGGCAGAAGACTTCTTAAAACCCAATCCATTCTCACGTCTGCTTCGGACCCGATTATTTTACGAATCCGGCCAGCTGAAGGTAATTCCTAGCGGTGTGGATAAATCCAATATTACAACAAGCTTGGCAGGTGCCAATTCACTGACAGTCTTACCTGGGGGGACACGTGGTTTCCAAACTGGGGATTTTGTGGACATCCTGCTTCTCGATGACCAAGAAGGATGCCAATGGCCTTGGTAAATCCATTTATTTTCCAGGTTGTTGGTTACCAAAATAGAGGAAAAACGACCTTTATAACGAATATAATCAAACAGCTTCGCGAAGCAAAATTAGAGACAGCCGTTTTAAAACATCATGGACATGGCGGAAAACCAGATGTCACAGCCACGAAGGATTCTAATAAACACTTTCATGCAGGCGCGGCCGCATCACTTGTTGAAGGAGATGGTACAATCGAGCTGCTCGGCAATTTCAAGGGTAAAGCCCCCATCACTGAGCTCGTTCAATTACTGTGCCTTTTTCTCCCTGATGTGATTTTAATTGAAGGTTATAAGCAAGAGGACTTTCCTAAGGTCATTTTAATCAAAGAAGAAAGTGACCTCCTGTTATTGGAACGGCTTACTAATGTCAAAGCAGCTGTGGCTTGGCCCGAATGTCTGGAACGAACAAGGAATCATGCTTCAGTACCCGTCTTCCCTTTGGATTCGGATCAATTCATTACATGGTTTTTAGAACAAATATGAAGGAGGGCACAATGTTCATACAATTTCCCATAGAAAAACGCCGCAAGATGCTCGAAAGCATCCAAGAATATGTGTATCAGGAACATGGCAAGGAAATCGGTGAAATCGCTGCTGAAAATCATTTGCAGTTCATTTTCGAAAATATTGCTCCCTTTATTTATAATGAAGGTATTAAAGATGCTCAAAAAGTCATTGAGGACAGATTAGGAAATATTGAAGAAGATTTGTATTCATTGGAACGTCCAATCGATTAAAATGAAAAAACAGCATCATGATCGATGCTGTTTTTTTGTTCATTGTTCGGTCAAAATAAGCGGACCGTTTTTCGTAATGGCAATCGTATGCTCATATTGTGCCGAGTATTTCCCATCTGCAGTGGATGCCGTCCATCCATTCGGATCTCGGCTTGCTTTATATGTACCTACGTTTACCATTGGCTCGATGGTGAATACCATGCCTTCCTTAAGACGCGGACCTTTATTCGGCAGTCCATAATGCGGAACCTGCGGCTCTTCATGAATGACATTTCCTATCCCGTGTCCGATGAAATCACGAACGACAGAGAAGCCTTCCGCTTCGACATAAGATTGTATGGCATGACCTATATCTCCAATCCGATTGCCTTCCACACATACTTCAATCGCCTTATATAAAGATTCCTTCGTCACATTCACTAAATGTTCGGTTTCCTTTGAAACCTTACCGACCGTATACGTCCAGGCAGAGTCAGCAAGGGCCCCGTTATAATTGACAACCATATCAATCGTTACGATATCTCCGTTTTTCAAAGGGGTCTTACGAGGGAAACCATGACAAATTTCTTCATTTATGCTGGCACATGTCGCATACTCATACCCTTTGTAACCCTTTTGTTCCGGCTTCGCACCATGTTTTTTTAAGAATCCTTCAACAAATTCTTCTATTTCCCATGTTGTCACCCCAGGAACAATCATCTTTGCAATCTCCCTATGACAAGCTGCCAAAATTTTTCCCGATTCATGCATCGCTTGAATTTCACGTGCAGATTTTAATACGATCAATCGTGACACTTCCTTTTTAATTGGTCTCTCCTTTTATTTTACTGCAAAGATTGAAGTATATGAATCCTTTAAAATGAAAAATCCCGGCAGCTGCCGGGATTTTTCATTATTTCAATAGATTGAGCGATTCCCGGTTAAATGCCGGAAGGTCTTCAGGTGTCCTGCTGGTTACAAGCTGGTTGCCGCAAACCACAACCTCTTTGTCCAAATATGTGGCACCTGCATACTCCATATCGACTTTAATGGATGTATATCCTGTTGCGTGGCGTCCTTCAAGTGTTTTGGCCGTAATCAGCAACTGTGGTCCATGACAGATTGCAAATACTGGTTTTTTATCATCCATGAACGATTTGGCGAAAGTTACGAAGCGTTCGTCAGCACGCAGTTGATCAGGGGAAAAACCGCCGGGGATGAATAGTGCATCGAAATTTTCCGGTTTCACCGAGTCGATGCTTTCATCAATCTCCACTTCTACCTCCCCTTGTTTCCCTTTAACCGTTTTCCCTTTTACCATTTCAATCGTCGTTACCGTATGGCCTGCTTCCTCGAATGCTTTTGCCGGTTCACTATACTCCGAGTCCTCAAACATATTCGTTACAACACATGCGATATTTTTACCCATAATCATTCATCTCCTCAATTTTTATCGAATGAACCTACTTTGTACTTTATTTATGTTCCCTCTGCCACCATAAATAAAACACATAATTAATGGTTGTCCCTTTTGTTTATGAGTAATATTCCGAGGTATTTCCGCCATCCCTTCGGCGGTCGCTGTCCACCTTTTTTAATATCAGAAAAAAGAAATGGCAGCCTTTTGATCAATGTTTAGGATACTGGCCAACTACATGTATCGCATTGATGATTCTTTTATTGATCCATTTCCTGTTTTCTTCTGTATTCAAATTTCCAAATATCCTTTTCCGCCCTTCTTCCGTGGTTACATAATAATTAGGCAGGTTATTCAATGATAATGTGATGATGTCATTCTTACATTTCCTGCACGAACAAAATGTTTGGTATTCCATACCAGACATTAATACATGCACCCATGTCACAACGATTTCTTCCATCACATTCTTATATTCTCTTTCCATATATTCTCCTTCAAAAAGAAAAACCCGTCCATTCCTGACAGGTTTTCACTCATTTATCGCTGTCCGTGGAACAATTAGAATTTCAACCCTCCGGTTTTTCGCCCTACCTTTTTTCGTTTCATTAGAAGCAACCGGCTTGAATTCCCCATGTCCTTTAGCACTGAACATTTCGGGATCCAACTTTTTATTTTCCAGGAGAAGTTTCATAAAATTCACGGATCGCATCACGCTCAAATCCCAGTTGGATTCATAATGGTAATTTTTAATCGGAATATTATCGGTATGCCCGCTTACGATAATGTTTCTGGGTAAGTCCATGACCAATAAATCCGAGATTTCCTTAGCGATTTTTCGGTTTTCACGTCTCACCTCAGCCACCCCCGATTCGAACAGCACGTTTTCCCTAATTGAAATCAACATTCCTTCATCAGTAAGGTTCGTTCCCAATTTATCCGTTAAATCATTCTTTTTTATGTAGGCATTCACACGCTCCTGAACCTCCATAAGTTCTTCTTGTTCGTTTTTCCCAAGCTTCTCAAGTTCTTCTGCACCTGTTCTCTGTTCTGGTGACGTCGGCTCATTGCTGGGGGAATCACTTGGGAAATCCATAAAACCCGTTCCGCTTGTAAAAACCTGATTAAATACATTGGACAATTGCTGGAACCTTATTGCATCAACCGAACTTGAAGCGAACAAGACGATAAAAAGCGCGAGAAGCAACGTTAAGATATCGGCGTAGGGAACCAGCCATGATTCATCGATATGCTCCTCATGCCTTTGTTTCTTTTTGCGCCTAGCCATCTTCTCTCACATCGCCTTCCAACCACTTCTTACGATCTCCAGCAGGCAAATAGGATGTTAATTTCTGTTCAATCGTTCTTGGCGCTTCCCCTTCGATGATCGATAAAATACCTTCGATCATCATTTCTTTGATTCGGACTTCCTGCTGCGATTTCCGTTTGAGCTTATTGGCAAATGGATGCCATAACACATACCCCGTGTAAATCCCCATCAAGGTTGCGACGAAAGCGGCTGATATGGCATGTCCCAATGCCTCCGTGTCAGCCATATTCCCCAAGGCAGCAATCAGCCCGATTACCGCACCCAATACGCCAAGAGTCGGTGCGTATGTACCGGCTTGACTGAAAATCGCTGCCGCGCTTAAATGACGTTCTTCCATCGCGTCTATTTCCTCCGCTAAAATATCACGAATATAATCGGCACTCTGACCTTCGACTGCAAGATTCAAGCCATTTTTCAAAAAGGCATTATCCACTTGATCCGAAATGCTTTCCAATGCCAATAAGCCTTCTTTCCTGGCAATGACTGCCCATTCCGAAAAGGTTTTTATTAATTCTTCAGGCTTTGTTATTTTTTGTTCAAAGAATAAAATCTTGAATATTTTTGGTAGTCTTTTTAATTCCGACAAAGGGAAAGCCGTTACGACAGCAGCTACCGTCCCTACAATAATGATCAAAATAGCTGCTGGGTTAATCAACGCCGTTACACTAACGCCTTTCAACACCATTCCGACCAAGATGGCCACAATACCGAGAACTACGCCCAAAACTGATGTTATATCCATAATACTCACCCATTCATTTAAAGTCTCATCTCCTTCTTATATCGGATGAAGTTCAAAAAAAGTGAGGACTATTTTATTATTCGGATTCAATTTTCAATATATCATCACAAAAGCTACCAGCTTTGGCGCCTACATGAGCTTATTCAACAGCACATTTCAATGGTTCGGGTACAATATTCTTACGAGAATGGAATTTCAAGCATGTTCCGTTCGTACTTTTCTCATAACGTCCGGAATATGCGCTTTTACTCGTGAGTTTCAGCGGTTTACTCGTGAATTCCGCATAACGCCTGGCATTTATTCTTTTCACACTTCAGTATTTCCGAAAAGAAAAAGGGACAAAGCCTGTTAACTTTGTCCCTGTTCTTGTTTTCCCTTGCTTCTTCCAACCAGCCATTTTATGATGGGTGACAGGAAAAATAAAATGAATAAAATCCTGAATAAATGAAAGCTTGTTACAACGGATAAATCTACATGCACAGACATGGCTGTGACTGCCATTTCGGCGACGCCGCCTGGCGCCATGCTCAAAAATAATTCGTTCGCCTGTAATGATAGGATCGGGGCAAACTGAATGGAAAGATAATAGCAAAATCCAATCAATAGGACATTACTGACGAATACGGCTCCGAACATCTTTCTGAAAAGTCGAGGATTATCAACCTTCAGTGTGTAGCCTAAATGTGCGCCGATCAACAATTGTGACAAATTCAACCAAAAGTCAGGAATCTGCGGGGCACCTGGGCCTGCTAAATTGAAAAGTGCTGCGGCCATGAGAGGTCCCAGCAAAAAAGGCAGCGGAAAATTCGCCTTCTTTGTGATGAAGATAAATAATAGCAAGGTTAACAACATCATGATGGCTAATTTCCCATCATATTCAAATAAGAAAAACGGCCGCTCCGATACGGCCATTACCGCACCTGATTCAACTGACATTACATGAGTCACAATCCAAGGAACAATGGATATCACCAGGATGACCCGCAGTGTTTGCATGAAACCCACTACCGTTTCATCACTATCCTTCATTTCCTCACTTAAGACCACCATCTGCGAAAGACCTCCAGGAAAACTTCCAAGCATGGATGTGCCCAAGGATAAGTTCATCCGTTTTCCGACAAACCAGCCAGTCAACACTGTAAATGAAATGATTGCGATTGTCGTAAAAAACATAACAGGCAGATATTCAATCATCTCATTCAACGATTGTTTCGTGAATGAACTGCCCAATTGTAAACCTAGAATGACCAATCCAGTACTTCTAAAGGTTTTAGACCAAAACAAGTACTTCCTTAACTTCACTTTCGCGATCATCACGACGAATAATGGTCCAAGCATCCATGGCAGGTATATTCCAAGGCTATCAAACGCATAACCACCCAGGAAGGCTAGAAAGGCTGTAAAGATGACTCTAAAACTCTTACTCTCGATTAAATTTGCACTCACAAAATTACCTTCTTTATCTAAGCGGATTTTTCATCTATATCTTAACATAAAATAAGCTGATTCAAAGCAGCCACCCATGCTTGTTTTCGACTGAAGCGAGTGCACTATGTGAAATATATTAAAAACGGTACAAATGAGGGGTCACTATTACAATAGCAGAATGTTGGCGCCATCAGCCTTTCCGATATCAGTGGATTGGTTACAATTGGACATTTGCCGTTATCCGCTCGCTTGCCATCGCCAGTGCATTTTTATATTTAGATCATTTTTTCGCTCTCTGAAAAGAAACGGAATGGCAATTCCACCATTTACTAGATTTCCCACCCCCACAAACTCGCAATAAAAGGTAGAATGAGTATATAGGGGGTCAAACTCTTATGGAGGGGTGACTAAATGTTATCAAATACAGAAATAGGCATTGACTTAGGGACTGCAAATACGCTAGTTTACAGTAAGAATAAAGGAATCGTATTTAATGAGCCATCTGTGGTGGCCATTGATATAGAGACTAATAAAGTATTGGCAGTCGGTGTGGATGCAAAAAACATGATCGGGAAAACACCCGGAAATATCGTGGCAATCCGTCCGCTTAAGGATGGTGTCATTGCGGATTTTAATGTAACCGCGCAAATGCTTCGGGAAATCATGAAAAAAGCAAGTAAGGCCCTAGGTTTATCGATTCGCAAACCTAGTGTAGTGGTCTGTACACCATCAGGTTCCACATCAGTTGAGAGAAGGGCCATTCAGGATGCAGTCAAAAGCTGCGGAGCGAAACAGGTCCACCTGATCGAGGAACCAGTAGCAGCTGCAATAGGTGCGGGCCTGCCTGTCGAAGAGCCTATTGCCAATGTCATCGTTGATATCGGCGGCGGAACTACTGAGGTCGCGATTATCTCTTATGGCGGCGTCGTTTCTTGCAATTCAATCAGAATTGGCGGAGATCAATTGGATGAAGATATCAGCCAATATGTTAGAAAAAAACATAATGTACTGATTGGGGAAAGAACAGCCGAGGAAATAAAAAAAGAAATCGGCTACGCACTCGTTAAACATTCCGCGATCAGCATGGAAGTCAGGGGCCGCGATCTTGTAACGGGTCTTCCAAAGCCGATTACAATATCATCCACTGACGTCCAGGAAGCCATTCAGGAATCGCTTCTTCATATACTAGAAGCAATCAGGGCCACTTTGGAAGATTGTCCTCCTGAATTGAGCGGGGATATCGTCGATCAAGGTGTCATCTTATCCGGCGGGGGTGCACTTCTCAACGGGATACAAGAATGGCTGACGAATGAAATTGTCGTCCCAGTCCGACTTGCAGATAACCCTCTTGAATCAGTTGCCATCGGAACCGGGCTTTCACTTGAGGTCATTCACAAACTACAAAAAGCCGTGTACTAAAAAGATGAGGAAACCCCAACTTGGGGTTTCTTTTTTTTATCTTTCCAGGCTGATATCCTCGGTGATGCAAACAGTAATCTCCACATAAAATACTTCCCTGAAATAATTTACCTCGTTTGAGCAGAGAATAAGGAAAAGGTTTTTTTACGTTCGATAGCATGCATTACTGTTTGGATAGAAATCACCTCAAGACTAAATGTATGCAATGTTACATAACCTGTGTTATAATGTAATTATGTTACATTAGCAAGAGGAGAAGATTTATGGAATATGTAGAAGCCTTTAAGGATATCAATCAAATCAGCAAAATAAAAACATACCTACGCGCTCACTCCAGCCGGGATTATTTATTGTTTGTACTCGGCATCAATACAGGTATGAAGATAAATGAAATGCTTGAAATCACCGTGGCCAGTGTTCTGGATGAAACGGGCAAAATCAAGGAGTTCTATGAACAACGGACGGAAAATGACGAAGTCAATCAAATTTATTTGAACCTTAAAGTCCGTACCGCGTTACAAGAATACCTTAAAGGCTCTAAGGTTATCGAAGGTCAATTTTTATTTCTTTCCCCTAAGACAAAAAAGCCGATAACACGTCAACAGGCGCACCGAATCATCCATGATGCTGTGGAAGGTGCAGGACTGACAGGAAAATTCGGAGCAAGTTCGATGCGTAAAACTTTTGGGTACCATGCCTATAAACAAGGAGTTTCACTGGCCTTGATACAGAAGCATTACCATCATTCCAGTCCATCGGAGACATTAAAGTACATCGGCATATCCAAGGAGAAGAAATTCAAGACGAATATTGACGTTAACTTATAAACATCCTGCTATCTTCTATTAACTCTAACCAACATTTTAAGGAGGAATTCCAGTGAGAATTAGAGAAAGTGAACTTCCTGGTATTGGCCAAAAATTCGAAATCATAACGAGAAATGATGAAAAGTTAGTAATCGTCATTCACGATGACGGCCGTCGGGAATTATACCATTTTGATAATGAACATGAGGACGTCATATCTAGCATCACCCTTAACGATCAGGAATCCCGGCAAATGGCTTCCATCATAGGCGGCATGGTTTATAAACCACAAGCACTTGAAACAATTGAAATGTCTTTGGGTGACTTGGTGATTGAATGGTTCAAAGTCGAACCAGGTTCAAAGGCCATCAATCAAACGATCGGTTCGATTGATATAAGGAGTAATTATAACGTGACCGTCATCGCCCATTCTAAAAATGGAAAAAAACAATTGAGTAATCCTGGTCCTGACTCCATCATTGAAACAGGCGACACTCTTGTGATATCTGGTGAAAGAAAAGATATCCGTAACCTGATAAGAGAATTATTGACTGACGAAAGGAGTGACTAAGCTCATATGGACCATTTAGTCTTTGAAGTGGGTACTGCCCTACTTCTAGTGGCATTAGCCGCTCTCGTAGCAGGTAAATTCAAAATATCAAATGTTCCACTATTAATTATCATCGGGATGCTCGTTGGCCCCCATGCCCCTCACGTCGGATTAATTGACCTGCGTTTCATTGAAAGTGATGAAATCATAGCCTTCCTCGGTCGTGTTGGTATTTTATTCCTTCTGTTTTACCTAGGGCTTGAATTTTCCGTGAAAAAGCTCATGAAGTCCGGGAAAAATATCGTGACAGGCGGAACCTATTACATTTTAATTAACGTGGGAATGGCCTTGCTGTACGGTTTCCTGCTCGGACTCCCATTAAAAGAGGTGCTGATACTAACAGGGATTATCAGCTTTTCATCAAGTGCCATTGTGGCAAAGGTACTTGTGGACCTTAAAAGGACCGGTAATAATGAAACGGAGCTAATCCTTGGTATTATCATGTTTGAAGATATCTTCCTCGCTGTTTATTTATCAGTCGTATCCGGATTGGTATTAAGCTCTTCTGGTTCCGTTTGGGGAACATTACTTTCTACATTTATCGCAATTGGGTATATGCTGATATTCTTCGTTATTGCCCGGAAGGCTTCTGGGGTATTGAATAAATTGTTCAATATAACCTCAGATGAGATATTTATCATTGTCGTGTTCGCGTTACTATTCTTCATTGCAGGTTTCTCGGAGACGATTCATGTTGCAGAAGCCATTGGTGCATTATTGCTCGGCCTAGTCTTTTCGGAAACGGAACATAGCGACAGGATTGAAAAACTTGTCATTCCCTTTAGAGACTTCTTCGGGGCCATATTCTTCTTCAGCTTTGGCTTGAGCATCGATCCGACGACCCTTGGGGGAGCAGTCTGGATGGTTCTTGGAGCAGTCATCATCACCATAATCGGTAACTTTGCAGCTGGTATGATTGCCGGACGCAAATCCGGTTTATCTCACAGAGCTTCCGCAAACATCGGTTTAACAATCGTTTCACGCGGCGAATTCTCCATCATTTTAGCCAACTTAGGCATTGCAGGCGGTTTAATGCCTATACTCACCCCGTTTGCTGCATTATATGTGTTGACCTTAGCGATTCTTGGACCTATCCTGACCAAGGAATCCAAACACATTTATAATATCCTAAATAAAGTCTTCAAATGGACCCCTCCGAAGGTTCAAAAGGAACAGGGAAAAGAAGTGCAATAGAGAAAAAAGGCCAGACATTGATGTCTGGCCTTTTTTCTGTTTACCTTCCATAACTTGCTATCATAATTATTATACTTGTTATAAAAAAGGCATAAAATCACCTAGTAGTAGTGTTTGGCCATATTATTCATAGGCTTGAAGTATCAACAGCACCTATTTACAGTTAATTGTAAAATCCCCCAAAAAAGAGTGTCATAAAAATAGGCTAAGGTTGATCATCATTGGATTGCCATTTCTTCAGCTCCAACATTCCGATTTGACTTTACTGGTGCATTTAAAATAGATTTTCCTCTCCCCAAATTTGTTTTTGGTTATTATGAGGTTATGTCATTATCACAAGCTTCCACAAGCGCGCCGATTAGAACTTTCAATTTCTTTTGTTTTGAGGATTAACTTACATGACCAGAGGGAAAAGAAGAGATAACCTAAGTAACTATTCAGGAGTGATGCCCCGATGAATAAGTCGATAAAATTTTCAAAGAAACTGATTAAAGAAATAAAGGAAGATCGAGTAACCGGTCTGGCGGCAGAACAAGCTTATTACTATTTACTGGCACTATTCCCTTTGCTCATTTTACTTCTGTCCATATTACCTTATCTGAACATCGATATTCAGACAGCCCTTGACACGATAAAAACCTTCATGCCTGCGGAAACGATGGATATCATCGAGAAAAATATCATCAACATATTATCTGAACGGAACGGCGGCTTACTGACTTTTGGTTTCCTTGGGACCATTTGGTCAGCTTCCAACGGAATGAATGCGTTCATCCATTCCATGAATATCGCCTATGATGTAGAAGAAACAAGGAATTTCATCAAAGCCCGCATCATTTCCATTGTATTGACATTAGGCCTGGTTGTAGCATTCATCGTCATGTTGGGTCTTCCCGTCTTCGGAAAAGTCATCATCGATTTATTACAGCAGGTCATTCCCATCCCTGAAGAAACGCAAATATTATTCAGCTTATTACGGTGGGTCATCGCGGTTGTGGTCATCTCACTTGTCCTGGCCTTTTTATATCGCTTTGCACCAAATAAAAGTTTTCCCATTAAACATGTCATCCCAGGGGCAGTGACCGCAACTGTACTTTGGCTGGGAATATCACTTGGATTTTCATTCTATGTCAGTAACTTTGCCAACTACTCTTCCACTTACGGCAGTTTGGGAGGCGTGATCATCTTGATGCTATGGCTGTATTTGAGTGGTCTGATTTTTGTGATTGGCGGAGAAATCAATGCAATTCTACATCGCCAAAATTCCATTCCGAAAAAACAGTCCCGCACGATCGTTCATCCTGTCCCGCTTAAAAGGTAAAGCATGAATGACAATGGAAGATTGAAAAGCGGCTGTCCCATTCGGATAGCCGCTTTCTTATTCAACCTTTATTGACGAACTCTTCATACCTTTCATCATGGGCCAGCCATGCAGCGTGTTTCCGCTTCATGTATTTTTCCGCTTCCGCAAAAGTATCGAATGTTTTTTTCTGTTGTTTTCCGTTTATTTCAACAATCCATTCCTCTTCTTCATCTTCATAGATGAATATGTCCTGTTTGTCTCTCGTTGAATATAGGCAACCCTCTGGGGACTCCTTTACATTCAATTGATTCTTATGTGCGTCTCGTTTAAGGGGCTCGGCATGGAAGGTCTTTTCGACATATTGGCTATATGCCTTTTCGGACATGGTGCAACCGGCGGCTTTTTGGTGACCGCCCCCATCGTACTTGCCGGCAACCTCAGAAACATCTATATCATCGTGGATTGTCCGGAAGCTGATTCTCTTACTTCCTACCATCAGAATGGCTATATAATCCAGATGCGAGAACTCTTTCGACAGTTCATTACCCAATTCCGAGTGGTATGACTCTGCATGGACCACACCAGCTGTATGGGGACCGACCGTAGCCTGATAGACTTCTCTTTTTTTCCTGTTTATGTACCGATCTACTCGACTCTCTTCAACATTAAGAAGGGTTTGCTCCACTTCGTCAAAAGTAAAGCTTTCAGCCGTGGACAGCTTATTTGCGATTTTCATTTCGAATTCCTCTATCGGAATCATGAAAAACAGGTCATTCAATCGTTTTGCCGTTGTATTTTTATTGACTTCCCATTCCCAAGTATCGTATTGACGAACCAATTCAACGAATTCAGCGACAATGCTTGAAGGTTCCAGCAATTTATTCTCAACTGCGTACTGATAGAATAGAGATGTCGCTGCCGTCTGTTTACCATCTTCTTGTTCGACAGTTACAGATGCCCAATCATGTTCGTTCAAATGCAGTGCCGACTTATGATGATCAATCAGCAGTGCCTTGCCTCCATCTTCCACAAACTGAGTAATCATTTTTTCGTTATCTTCATCAACCGATAGATCAGTAACAATCAATGTATCTTCAATCTTAGCCTGCTCAAGAAATGCTCCTACATTCTGGTTAAGGCGCCCAATTGAATTATAACTAACCACTACTTCTTCTCCGAATGCCAGCTTAGCTACAATGCCGCAGCCGACTCCATCTAAATCATTATGTGTAAAGAGATGGTACACACAAACCCCTCCTAATAACTAATAAAATTACTTTTCCCTAAAGTCATGAATTTCAATTGCAATCTTTACAATTGTAGCATAATCATATCCGCATATTTTATCATGCTTCCATTACGTGATGCTTTTGTTCGTTTTTTTTTTTGAAATTTCCTAATGGTTCTTTATTTTCCATGATTTATACCTAAAAATGCATTACTCTGAAATCGAGGTATTTCCAACTGGACAATTAAAAAAAGCCACAGGAATGTTTTTCCCTGCGGCTTCCTTATGTGAAATCATTGTTCTATTAATTTTCCAAGGTTGGCCATTTCAATGGCACTAACCGCAGCTT
Source organism: Peribacillus aracenensis (assembly GCF_025175645.1). Lineage (NCBI taxonomy): Bacteria > Bacillati > Bacillota > Bacilli > Caryophanales > Bacillaceae > Peribacillus > Peribacillus aracenensis. Next base: position 102,072 of record NZ_JANZMJ010000014.1, on the reverse strand, counting down.
CATATCCTTTGTTACCTGATTTTGTTCCTGCACGTTCAATGGCTTGTTCAATATTCTCAGTTGTCAGCAAACCGAAGATAACCGGTACACCTGTTTCCAATGAAACGGAAGCCATGCCTTTAGCTGCTTCGTTGCAGACATAATCATAATGTGAAGTGGCACCCCTGATTACCGTTCCAAGACCGATTACAGCATCATATTTACCTGTATTCACAAGTTTCTTAGCTATTAACGGAAGTTCAAAAGCACCCGGGACCCACGCGATGTCAACATCATTCTCATCAACGCCATGACGCTTAAGGCCATCCAATGCCCCTCCTAAAAGCTTGCTAGTGATAAACTCATTAAATCTTCCTACCACGATTCCGACTTTCAATCCTGATCCGATTAATTGTGCTTCAATAGTTTTCCCCATGTCCAATTCCTCCTAATTTTAAAAAACAATATCATTTTTTTCACGTTAAGATTTAATTTCTAATAATCATTCAAGCTTTAGGAATGTTCAGTTCAAGTTCCTGTTTCCCAATTGAATCATTTTGTTCAAGATACCGAATCAAATCGGCTATCGTAATGAATTTCAGGTTAAATTTATCAGCGATGACTTCTAAATCGGATACGCGGGCCATTGATCCATCTTCATTCATGATTTCACAAATGACACCAGCTGGAGCGGCACCGCATAACTTCGCCAAGTCCACCGATGCCTCCGTATGTCCTGCCCTTCTTAATACGCCGCCTTCTTTAGCGACTATCGGAAAAGTGTGACCAGGCCTTTGGAAATCTTCAGCGACAGAATCTTCATTTAGAAGTTCAAGGATGGTCAAGGACCGTTCAAAAGCACTGATTCCTGTAGAGGTGCTTTTATGATCGACACTTACCGTAAAAGCAGTGCCATGATGATCGGTATTTTCACCTACCATAGGATGCAGCTTCAATTTCGCTGCCAATTCTTCAGTGATGGTGGTACAAATCAAACCACGCCCATGGGTCGCCATGAAATTAATCGCTTCCGGTGTCGCCCTTTCGGCCAACACTACAAAATCCCCTTCATTTTCACGGTCTTCATCATCGGATACGATTACTACCTTGCCAGCCTTCAAATCTTCTATTGCCTCTTCTATTGTATGGAACATCATTACACCGCCCTTTTATTAGAATCCATGCTCTGCCAAAAACTCTAAATTCAGTCCTGGTTTCGGATTGCCATTTTTCATTTGATGTATTATATATTTCCCTATCATGTCGTTTTCGATGTTAACGATATCGCCAGCCGCTTTTTGTCCCAATATGGTGTCCTGATGAGTCAATGGAATCAGTGATACAGTCAAAAGGTTCCTTTCGATCCCAAATATCGTCAAGCTTGTTCCATCAATGGCCACGGAACCTTTTGGAATACAGAAGGTACTAAGCCCTTCTTCCAATTGAATTACATAATATACGGCATTTTCTTTCCGTTCTTTTTTTATGATCGTTCCGGTTCCGTCGATATGACCTGAAACAAAATGACCACCAAACCTCCCCTGCGCACTCATTGCTCGTTCGAGATTAACAGGTGATCCCAATTTCAATGTCCGGATCGTGGAAGCTTTGACCGTTTCCGGCATCACGTCGACCGTAAACAAACTTTTCGTGAAGGATGTTACCGTTAAGCAGACCCCGTTGACTGAAATACTATCCCCCAGTTGCACATCTTCAAGGACTTTTTCAGAACGAATCGATAACTCCATACTGCTTTTTCCTTTTTTTAAGGAATGCACGGTACCGATATCCTCAATGATTCCCGTAAACATGTTTTTCCCCCTTTTATAAAATATAAAAAACCCCTTAGGATGACCTAAGGAGTTAGCAGGAGAAATGAGTGAAAAAAATTGTATACCTAAAAAGCCTAATATTTTCATTTTCAAAAAATTAGGCATACGTATACACTTGGGTTCCACACGTCCTTCTCCCATCCAGACTGTACTGTCGGCTTTGGAATCTCACCAAATCCTGCCTTTATCAGGCTCGCGGGCTTAGAATTTCTTCATCACCGCCGGTTGGGATTTTCACCCGACCCCGAAGGACTAAAATAATATGAATCTTTGAACATTTTATCACCATAAAGTGAAGATGTAAAATTTCTAACCTTAAATGGTTCCATTGTTACAGGAACTTCCTCTTTTTATGGAAAAATGTCTCCAAGTACCCCCGATGTGCTCCGAAAAGGTTAGCCAGGCTGAATATGTGGAATAAGGTTAGAAGGATCTCAATTCACACAAGGAGGAAGGCCGATGATTATTACCATCATTAACTTGATTTTCTATCTATTCGTCGTCACGATGAATTTTTTAGCCAATTTCTTGCCATTGAACGGCCAAACATCAGGAGAGATTTCCGATAAACTTGATGTCCTTTTCACTCCTGCCGGTTATGTATTTTCCATATGGGGCTTGATCTATTTCCTGCTCGCCATCTGGGTATTCAGGCAGTTTTTAAGTAAACATCAAAACAGCCCTGCATATAAGGCATCCTATCCTTGGTTTGCTTTAAGCTGTATCTTGAATGGCGCTTGGCTTTTGGCTTGGCACTATGAACGCTTTTTGTTATCCGTATTCATTATCATTGCTTTATTGGCTACTTTAATGGTCATTTATACAAGAATGAAAAAAGTCGAGCATGTTGCTTTTGACCTATTTCCGTTTTCCGTATATACAGGCTGGGTAAGTGTTGCAACCATAGCTGACATTTCTTATTACCTCACCTATATCAAATGGGACGGTTTTGGGGCTTCCCGTATAACCTGGACGATCGTCCTGCTGATTGCAGCAACAGCCTTGGCCTTTTTCTTTGCAGGTAAAAACCGGGATTGGTGCTATCCTCTCGTATTCGTTTGGGCATTCATAGGCATCGGGATACGAAATAGCGGCGCCTATCCGATAATCACAGACATTTCTTATATCCTGGCTGCCATCACTTTTATCGTATCCATCACCATCTTCATTCAAAATAGGAGGAACAAATAAGATATACGTTAGCCTAAAATGCTTGCTGAAGATCTTGCCAGATATCCTCCCAAGCCTCAAGGCCAACTGAGAGACGGACCAGCTGGTCACTGATGCCCATTTGTTCCCGTGAATCTTCAGGAACGGCAGAGTGCGTCATGGTAGCGGGATGCTGGATCAATGTTTCGGCATCACCTAGACTTACGGCAATTTTGATAAGTTTCAATTTATTGAGGAATTCCTGTGCATCCTGTTTTGTGCCATGCAGTTCGAAAGAGATAAGGCCGCCGCCATGTTTCATTTGTTTTTGCATTATATAATAATCCGGTGAAGCTACATCACCTGGATAATATACCTTTTTCACCTTTGAATGTTTCTTAAGTTCTTGAAAGATTGCCATTGCATTGGCCGAATGACGGTCCATCCTGACAGGCAAGGTCTTCAGCCCCCGTAATAGTAACCAGGCATCGAATGGTGAAATGATTCCACCGATATCCTTCTGTGTAGTCCCGGCTACTTGATTCATGAATTCCTTCTTACCGACGACAAGGCCTGCAACGACATCACCATGCCCGCAAAGATATTTCGTAGCGCTATGAAGGACGATATCGCAGCCATATTCAAGCGGTCTCTGTAGGTAGGGAGTCGCAAACGTATTATCGACAACGACCGTCACATTATATTCCTTCGCAACTCTCACCACCATCTGTAAGTCAATCATTTTCATCGTCGGATTGATAGGGGTTTCCACATATATGCAGGTCGTTTCCGGCCGGATCATTTTCCTTACCTGTTCTTCTGAATCCATTTCACAAAAATCATGTGTGATGCGGTATTTATTTTTCATTAGCTGCAGGAGGCCAAATGTACAACCATATAGCCCCTGTGAGCACAGGATGTGGTCATCTGTTTTTGTTAACGCAAAAAGCACTGCTGAAACGGCAGCCATGCCTGAACCGAAAGCAAGGCCAGCTTCCCCTCCTTCCAAAGCGGCAATCTTTTCTTCAAGTACTTGTACCGTTGGATTTCCAAGGCGAGAATAAATATATCCATCTTCCTTACCGGCAAAACGTCTTTCCCCTTGCTCGGCATTTTCGAAAGTGAATGTTGAGGTTTGGAATAAGGGTGTTGCCAAGCTTCCTAAATGCTTCTTCGAGTCATATCCTTCATGGATGACTGCCGTTTCAAACTGTTTATACTTTCCTGTCATACCGTCTCCTCCTAACCTATGTCTATTGCTATCATATGTCAAAAAACCATATAAAGGAAGCGTTTTCATTCATGTTTATCCCCCATTAATGAACTCCTGAATTTAGAATCATTTCCCAACCCAATTTTTATAGTATCAAATGCTTTGAGGTGAAAATATTCTGATCTTTATTGGATCATTTCTTTTTGAACGGCCCATTTGCCGAGGCACCCATCGTTCAATTTGATTCAGCAATAACAGGCACTTTTCTACAGGGAATCCTGCACAATGAGCAACTTTTAAATTTTTATATCTTAACGGGCATTTGCGAAAAAAAAGACAGCCGCCATGGCTGTCCCTTTTTTTGTATCATTCATCGACTACGATGTTTCCACCATAGAAGGTTACTCTCGTTAATGGAATCTCCAGTTCACGGGCCATTTTTTTCAACTCTCGCTCTTCTCTTTCCGTTACGATTGAAATGACAGTGCCATCTGCACCTGCACGACCAGTTCTCCCAGATCTATGGATATATTGTTCGATATTGTCGGCCATATCAATATGAACGACCGCAGTAAGACCTTTAATATCAAGCCCCCTTGCCGCTACATCCGTTGCTATCAGCATTGGGGATTTTCCCGAACGAAGCTTCCGCAACGCTTTCTCCCTGTCGACTTTATTGGATTCACCATGAAGCACGCCCATTTCAATACCTTTATAGCTCAGCTTTTCATGTAGGACGCTCAGCTCTGCTATATCATTAAGGAATGCAAGGGCCTTCACATCTTTAATTCTTGTGATTTTCTCGAGAATCTTGGACTTTTCCCGTCTCTCAACAACAAAGTAAAGATGGTCCACCTTGGATTCCATTTTTTCATGCTTATCGACCTTGATCAATTCGGGTTCATTCATGAATCCCCTGGCCGCTTTTTCCGTTTCCTCCGGCAAGGTCGCTGAAAATACCATGATCTGTCGATCTTTTAGCGTTGTTTTGATAATATTATTGATCGTTCCCATATGCTCTGGAGTGATCAATTGGTCACCTTCATCAAGTACTATCGTCTTAACTTCATGCATCTTCAATTTCTTTTGGGCAATCAATTCGTAAATACGCCCCGGTGTTCCAGCAATCACCTGGGGACGCTTCTTCAGTTTGTCCAACTGTCTTTTCACATTAGCACCGCCGATGAATGCTGCACCCGTAATGCCGCTTCCCTCTGACCAAATGCGGATCTCTTCATTGATTTGCATGACCAGTTCTCGTGATGATGCCAAAATCAAAGCTTGGGGCGATTTCTTTTCAGGGTCTACCTTTTCTAGCAATGGCAGTAAATATGCTAATGTTTTTCCCGTACCAGTCGGTGATTCGGCCAAGATGTCTTTTCCTTCGACAATCACCGGAATCGCTTTCGTTTGAATCGGGGTAAGTTGCCCGAATCCGGACTTTTTCCAGACCTCTTGTATATATGCTTTTCTATCGTTCACTAATTCAGGTAATTCGCTCATATCTTTCTCCTTTAAAATATAACTTTTCCTATCTTTCATAGTACCATTTATTCTTGTCCAGTAGCTAATGGAATACGAATTGTAACCGTCGTCCCTATGTTTACCTCACTTTCAAAATGCATTTCCCCGTGAAGCCGATGAACGATTTTCCGGCAAATTGCTAGCCCGATCCCCGTACCCTTTTCTTTCGTCGAATAAAAAGGCTCACCAATCCGTTCAAGACGCTCGGGCACCATTCCCATGCCATTATCACTCACACTGACCATTGCTTGTCCATCGACGGTTTGCAGCGATATATCAATTTTCCCATTATCCTCAATCGCTTCAATGCTGTTCTTGACGATATTGATTATCAACTGTTTAATTTCAATTGGATCAGCCATAATATAAATCGGTTCGGCGGTTTTAACCCTGAACCCCAATTCGATATTATTCAAATTCGTTTCCGCTTTCATCAACGTGAATACCTGTTGTAAACTGTCGGCAAGATCGATCCTGCGGAATGCTACATCCTGTTTCTTCCCAAGAATCAAAAGTTCACTTGAGATAATATTAATACGGTCAATTTCCTTCAACATGATATCAGAATGCAGCGGGTTCACCTCCTGCGTCATATCCATTAACTGTACGAATCCTTTTAACGATGTCAGGGGATTCCGTATCTCATGTGCGACCGCTGCAGCCAGATGCCCGATTACAGATAGCTTTTCAGACATGATCATCAATTCCTCTTCGCGCCGTAATTCAGTAATATCCCGAACGATTGCATATACTCCAAGCATTTCCGCGTTAACGATGATCGGTAAAAAGGTTACACGGATTATCCGCTCTTCATCACTGCCATCCTGGATGGTCGTTTCGAATTTTACAGCCTCCCCTTGAAGGGACCGTTTAAAGAATACAGATACTTTATCACTTTCATTCCAGTTGAGGAGATGATTCGCATTCTTGCCTTTCAAGTTGTCACTGTTATGACCTAATAGTTTTTCAGCTTCAGGGTTTATCGAAACGACATTTCCTTCGAGATCCAGCTCAAGGACACAATCCGGGTTATGCTTGAACAGCGACCGATACTGTTCATCCTTCAGAACGAATTCTTGTTGGGACCTCAACACTTTTCCCGTCCAATACCTGATAATGAAGTATAGGAAAAGCCCGGTTATGAAAATGAACATCCACCCTTTTGAATGTTGAAACATTGCATATCTCTGAACATCTGCCTTTGACTGTGTCATAGAGATGTAATCCGTAACGAAAATCCATAAGACCCCAATGATTATATATATAAAAGCCACTTTACATGCAATTTTATGAGATTGGTTCATATTTTTTCCTTTGTATTGTTTTTTGGTTTATTATTCCCAAATCACTCAAAAAAAGCCCTCATGTTTTCAACATAAGGACTCTATCGGTATTGTACCATATATATTACATTCATTGTTTTATATAGCTAAAAAAACAGCACCATTTTAACGACCTTCAATGATCAAGAGAGGTTCTTAATGGCTTGATTGAATTCTTCTTCTATATCTTTTGTAGGCTTGGCCGATAATAAGCTGAAAACGACTACCGCTATTGAACCAGCGATGAAACCAGGAATGATTTCGTATACTTCAGCGAACTTATCGATCATATCCCAGATGATCACGGTTGCCGTACCGACAATCATTCCCGCCAGGGCTCCCCATTTCGTCATCCGTTTCCAGTACAGGCTTAACAGAATGACAGGACCGAAGGCCGCTCCAAAGCCAGCCCATGCATACCCCACCAATTTAAGGATCGTGCCGCTTGGATTAAAAGCCAATAATAGGGCAATGGCGGAAATCGCCAACACGCCAAACCGGCCTACCAGCACTAATTCCTTATCAGATGCATTCGGACGAATGAACTGCTTATAGAAATCATCGGTCAGAGCACTTGCCGATACTAACAGCTGTGATGCAATCGTACTCATGACCGCTGCTAAAATAGCAGCCAACAAGAAGCCTGTAATTAAAGAAGGAAACAGTTCTTTAGATAAAATGATGAAGACGGACTCAGCATTTTTTTCCCCTAAAGGGCTATTTGCCAGGTTAAAATAAGCTATCCCCACCAATCCGGTGAACATCGCTCCGACGATAGCAAAAATCATCCAGCCCATACCGATCCGGCGTGCATTTTTCAATTCTTTAACAGATGAAACCGCCATGAATCGAACGATAATATGAGGCTGCCCGAAATAACCAAGCCCCCATGCCAGAAGAGATATGATTCCAATGGTTGATGTTCCTTCAAAGACATGCAATAAATTCGGGTTGATCGATTTTATTTCATTGAAGGTAGGGTCCCAGCCACCAATATTTACAATCGCGACAACTGGTACTAGAATTAAGGCAATGAACATGATTGTACCTTGTACGAAGTCGGTCCAGCTAACAGCCAGGAATCCGCCAAATAATGTATAAAGAATGACAACGCTCGCCGTCAGCCAGATGCCCCACCGATAATCCAAATTGAAAGCGGAGCGGAAAAGCTCACCGCCCGCTACCATGCCTGAAGATGTGTAAAAGGTGAAGAAAATTAAAATGACCGATGCTGATACCACTTTTAAGACCCTGGAGCCATCTTTAAACCGATTTCCCAAAAAGTCCGGAATCGTAATCGAATTGCCGGCCACTTCCGTGTATGTCCGAAGTCTTGGTGCCACGAATAACCAGTTTAAATAAGATCCCGTACACAGGCCGATGACAATCCAGCCAGCACTTAACCCGCTTATGTACATAGCACCGGGAAGCCCCATCAACAGCCAGCCGCTCATATCGGAAGCCCCTGCACTCAATGCAGTTACAGCCGGGCCCAAGTTCCGGCCGCCAAGCATGTAATCGGTTAAGTTGGCCGTTTTCCGATAAGCAAAATAACCAATTAACAGCATGCCTGCCATGTATATTCCAATTGATATTATAATTCCATAATCCAAAAATGAATCCTCCTATTTATAGGTTATAATTTTCATCTTGTAAGCTTATCAGAAAAAAAAACATATGTTAAGAAGTTCTTGCACCTTTGAACGATTTCACTTTCAATATAATTAAGAAAATTCATTTTATTAGATTAAATTATTAGGAGGAATACGCCATGCAATCCTATATCAATCAGCCAGATGGAGTCTTTCCCTCTGTTTGCTCTCTAGACTGTCCTGATCAATGCGGTTTACTGTTGCACAAGAAAGACGGGAAAATCATTAAAGTTCAAGGAGATCCTGATCATCCAGTCACAAAAGGGAATATCTGCAACAAAGTCCGAAACATGACTGCCCGCCTATATGACCCCAATCGCTTAAAACAGCCATTAAAGCGCATCGGTCCGAAAGGAGAAGGGAATTTTGCTCCAATCAGCTGGGAAGAGGCCATTGACACAATCACTTCCAAATGGAAAGACCTGATTGAAATGCACGGACCGGAAAGCATACTTCCCTACAGCTTTTACGGAAACATGGGCAACCTCAGCGCTGAGGGGATGGATCGCCGTTTTTTCCACAAACTCGGTGCAAGCATGCTCGAGCGTTCCATTTGTAACGCGGCAGGCTCAGTCGGATACAACTATACAATGGGTGGTTCATTCGGCGTCGATCCAGAAGAAACGATTCATGCAAAGCTTTTCATCATGTGGGGCATTAACGCTGTGAGCACAAATATGCACCAAGTAACGCTTGCCCAGCAAGCCCGAAAAAACGGGGCCAAAGTAGTTGTCATTGACGTACATAAAAACCAAACCGGCAAGTGGGCAGATTGGTTCATTCCGATTCTGCCTGGCACCGATAGTGCGCTCGCCCTCGGATTGATGCATATACTATATGCCGAGAATCTAGTCGACCAGCCCTTTCTCGATGAATACACAGTGGGTGCTGCTGAATTGCGGGAACACGTCCGCCAATATGACCCTGCGACCGTCTCCGCGATCACTGGCGTTCCAATTGAAGACTTATATGAATTAGCCAGGATGTATGGCATCACAAGTCCATCATTCGTTCGGATAGGCAATGGCCTGCAGCACCATGACAATGGCGGCATGGCGGTACGTACCATTGCCTGCCTGCCTGCACTTACCGGCCAATGGATTGCCGAAGGCGGCGGAGCCATCAAAGGGAATTCTGGATATCTGGCTTTTAATACAAATGCCTTGAGACGTCCTGATTTATTGCATAATAAAGCTACCCGGACCATTAATATGAACCAAATCGGTCAAGCACTTCTGAAAAAGGAAAACCCGATTCGCTCCATGTTTGTATACGGATCCAACCCAGCACTTGTCGCTCCGAATGCTAATAAGGTGCAGGAAGGCCTAATGCGGGAAGATCTATTTACAGTTGTCCATGATCTATTCTTAACCGAAACTGCCATGTTTGCCGACCTCGTCCTCCCTGCCACATCATCTTATGAAACGGAGGATTTTTATAATTCATACTGGCATAATTACGTGCAAATACAAAAACCTGTAGTCGAAAAATATGGCGAGTCGAAATCTAATGTTGAGCTGTTCAAACTTTTAGCTGCTGGAATGGGATTTGGGGAACAAGCATTTAAAGATTCAGAGGAAGATATGATACGTCAGGCGCTGGATTTTTCCGAAAACCCTCATTTAGAAGGCATCACCTATGACTCCCTTTCAAGGAATCAATTTGTCAAAGCCAAGATGCAGCCGATGTTCCCAGGAAAACTCCCGACACCAAGCGGTAAAATCGAACTTTATTCCGAACGGATGAAGCAGGATGGATACGAGCCTTTGCCAACATATACGCCAATCATAAAAGACAGCGACCTGCCATTTTTATTCATTCCGGCACCTAATCACAATTTCTTGAATTCGACCTTTTCAAATAATGCCAAACATATCTCCTTGGAAAAGGAGCCGAAGCTGCACATGAATGCCGCCGATGCCAAAACAATGGGAATATCCTCTGGAGATATGGTTAAAATCTGGAACGGTCGTGGTGAATGTTTGCTTACCGCTGCTCCCGGTGAAAATGTGTTACCCGGCGTTCTTGTCAGCCAAGGCTTGTGGCAGAATACACCTGAAACAAAACAGCACATCAATTCCCTTACCCCAGATCGCCTCTCAGATATGGGTAATGGCGCCGTTTTCTTTTCAGGACGGGTTGATCTTGAAAAAGTCCACCAAAAGTAAATCAATGTATAGCAATCTTTGAATATATCTGCGATTTTCGGAGTTATATCTCCGATTCTTGAAATATATCTGCGATTCCGGCATTTTATCTGCGTTTTCCGGAGTTATATCTGCACTTTCTGATATTTATCTGCACTTTCCGGAGTTATATCTCCGATTTTTGATATTTATCTGCGATTCCACAAAAAAAGGCTGTTCCACAAGGAACAGCCTTTTCGTCAAGCCATTTATTCTTCATCAAACCAGCCTGTTGGCTGGATATCCAAGTTGTTATTGATTTGCTTCACTTCAGTGTAAGCTTCGTAACCGAAGGTTCCCAGTTCGCGTCCATTTCCGCTTTGCTTGAATCCTCCCCACGGAGCTTCGTTATAAGTCGGATGATATGAATTTATCCACGTGATGCCGGCACGCACTTTTTTAATGACACGGTACGCTTTTGCGATATCATTCGTGAACACCGCTCCCGCTAAACCATATTTCGTATCATTTGCCAGTCGAAGTGCTTCCGCTTCATCCTTGAACTTTTGAACGACAAGCACCGGTCCAAAAATTTCTTCCTGCACAATCCGCATGTCCGGTGTCGTATCAACAAAAATAGTAGGTTCGACAAAGTAACCTTTATCCAAGCCTTCTTCTTTCATTCGATTTCCACCGACGATTATTTTGGCACCTTCTTCTTTTCCGATTTGGATATACGATAATATTTTGTTCATATGGGCTTCTGAAACGATAGGTCCCATCTGGCTGCTTTCATCAGAACCTGAACCTACTTTGATCTTTTTCGCCTTCGCAGTAAGACTTGCAATGAACTGATCGTAAATGGACTCTTCCAATAGCAAACGAGAACCTGCTGAACACACTTGTCCTTGATTACAGAATATCCCGTATAGAGCATAATCAACGGCCGTCTCAAAGTCAGAGTCCGCAAATACGATATTAGGCGATTTCCCGCCGAGCTCCAATGTCACTTTCTTTAGGTTACCCAGTGAAGCCTCCATGATCTTACGTCCTGTTGCCGTTCCTCCTGTAAAGGCCACTTTATCGATTTCCTCATGTTCGGCAATGGCTTGTCCGACAACTGGGCCCGCTCCTAACACAAGGTTTGCGACACCTTTTGGCAATCCGACTTCATCCATGATTTCGAATAGTTTGACCGCTGTCACAGGGGTGATCTCAGATGGTTTGAACACAACGGAATTTCCTGCAGCAAGCGCCGGGGCGAGTTTCCACGCTGACATCATTAGCGGAAAATTCCATGGTACGATCTGCCCGCATACACCGATCGGTTCCCTTACGACCATCGCTTGCTGACCGTCAGGAACTTCAAAGGTTTGACCAGTCGGTTTAGTAGCCAATCCTGCATAATATCTAAAACAGGCTGCTGAGTCTGCTATATCATAACGAGCCTCACGCAATGGTTTCCCATTATCCAATGTTTCCAACGCAGCTAATTCTTCAGCTTTTTCTTCTATTTTGTCGGCTATTTTGAATAAAATGCGAGCTCTTTCCACTGCTGGAGTTCCCCACCAACCACCTTCATAGAAAGCATATTTTGCTGCCTCAACCGCTGCATCCACATCTTCCTGTGTTCCTTCCGCAGCTTTGGCAATAATTTCCCCCGTAGCCGGATTCAATACGTCCCTCTTCTCCCCTGAAGTCGAATTCACCCATTCCCCATTGATGAACATCTTTAAGTCCAGTGCTCCCGTTCCTTCTTTTTTTGTGTTATTTTGCAAAGTTTCCTGCATGTAAATTCCTCCTCGGTTTTAAGTTATCTACCTATATATAAGTAAGAGCAAGATTCATGCCAGCTTGAAATAATAGGTAACACACGTTTTTTTACTCTTTCCTGTCTCATTTAAATTCAATCGTGAATTACCTATTCATTTTTGCATAACATATGAGCACTCCTTCATCTTAACCTCTTTCAAGATTCATAGAAAAATAAGCCTCAGCTCAAAAAAAGAGATGAGCAGCTGCTCACCTCTTTTCTGATTAATTTCGGTTAATAATGATCAGTTTCATTTCCGTCATTTCTTCAATGGCATATTTTAACCCTTCGCGGCCCGTCCCGCTTTTTTTGACTCCGCCATACGGCATGTTGTCGACACGGTAAGTTGGGATATCGTTAATAATAACACCGCCTACTTCCAATTTTTCTGCGGCAGAAAGAGCCAGATTGATATTTTCCGTGTAAATCCCGGCCTGCAATCCGAACTCGGAATCGTTGACCAAGTCAATCGCTTCTTCAACAGAAGAAACTTTATTGATCAAAACAATGGGAGCGAAGACTTCCTGGCAAGATACCTTAAGCATTGCATCCACTTCCAGCAGCACAGTCGGATGCAGGATATTCCCTTCAGATTTACCTCCTGCAGCAACGATCGCACCGTGTTGTTTAGCTTCACCAATCCAATCCAGGCTTCGCTGTACATCACCAGCACTGATTAATGCCGAAATATCCACAGATGGGTCCAAAGAATCTCCCAGTTTCAAGCCATTCGTTGCTTCTATGAATTTTTTGACGAACTCATCATATACCTCTTCATGAACATATGCGCGCTGTAAGGAAATACAGACCTGCCCTTGAAAAGCGAATGCTGCCGATACACAGCGTTGGATGATTTTATCGATATCGATCCCTTTATCAACGATGACAGCCGCATTCGAACCTAGTTCAAGACTCACTTTCTTTAATCCTGCCTTATTTCGGATTCCGATTCCGACGGCCGGACTTCCAGTAAATGAAATGCTCTTCACCCGTGAATCGGTGACTAATTTATCACCAATAACCGAACCGCTTCCGGTAACTAAATTAAACGCACCTGCCGGCAAATCCGTTTCGGCTAATAGTTCAGCAAGAAATAGCGAAGATAGCGGTGTTTGGCTCGCAGGTTTCAGGACAAGTGTATTTCCGGCAGCTATGGCCGGGCCTACTTTATGGGCAACCAGGTTCATCGGAAAATTAAAAGGGGTAATCGCACCCACAACGCCTAGAGGCTCACGGACTGTGTATCCAATCCTTCCTTCTCCGTCAGCTGTAGCATCCATCGTCAATGTTTCCCCATGAATCCTTTTTGCTTCCTCTGCTGCAAATTTATATGTGGCAATCGTCCGGGATACTTCAACCATTGCCGTTTTGATCGGTTTTGCTGCCTCTTTAGCAATAATTTCAGCTGCCTCATCTTTGCGGCTCTCTAAAAGGCTCGCAAGTTTTTCAAGTATTGCAGCGCGTTTATGACTAGGTAAAGCTGCCATTGTTTTTCTAGCTTGATAGGCTGATTCTATTGCCAACTCTACTTCCTCAAGGCTAGCAGAAGGAATCTCCGCCAGAACTTCCCCGCTATAGGGAGACTTTAGTGTCGTGAACTTTTCAGCTTCTTGCCATTTACCATTAATGAATAATTTCTTTTTCAGCGTTTCCGTCATGACCATCACTTTCACCTCTTATAAAATTTCTTTTTCGACAGCAGTAAATGTCTCATCAAGGATTTCAATTATTCTTTCGACTTCCGATTTAGTAATGATTAAAGGCGGTGCGAATACGAGTGTATCTTGGTCAAACGTAACAGACCGGCAAATCAAACCATTCTTCGCCGCTTCAGCAACCAGTCTTGGAGCAAGCTGTGTCTCAAAACCTTCGCCTGTTTGTTTGTCCTTTACGATGGAGATGCCTCCAATTAATCCAAGTGCCCTGACATCACCAATAATCGGGTGTTTGCTTTGAAGCTTCTTAAAGCCGGCAAGCAACTCTTCACCACGCTGTTTCGAGTTTTCTATCAAGTTTTCACGTTCAATTATTTCAATATTTTTCAAAGCAACCGCACATGCCATAGGATGGCCACTGTATGTGTAGCCATGTAAAAGCGTACCTTTTGAAAGGGCAATGAAATCCTGATGCATCTTATCATTCAGGACGACCCCTCCTAACTGTGCATATCCGCTTGTCACACCTTTTGCGAAGCACATCATATCAGGTACAACACCAAAGTGTTCAATCCCAAAATAAGTCCCTGTTCTTCCGAAACCTGTAATGACTTCATCCGTCACCATTAAAATGCCGTATTCATTACAAATCTCCCTTACTTCCTTAAAATAGCCTTCTGGAGGAAGGTTCACGCCACCAGCACCTTGAATCGGTTCAGCAATAAATGCTGCAATCGTTTCCGGCCCTTCCTGTTCTATGACCTTACGCAACTCCTCAATGGAAGAACCGTCCACATGGTAAAAATCCGGTGCGATTGAATTCGTGAAGTCTCGGAACGGCTTCAGGCCAGTCGCACTTGTAGCTCCCATTGCCACTCCATGATAGGATTTCGAGCGGGAAATGATTTTTTGACGATTAGGCTGCCCTTTCAAAAGCCAGTAATGACGAGCAAGTTTAATGGCCGTATCATTCGACTCCGATCCACCTGAAGTGAAGAAAACCGCATTCAGATCCCCAGGAGCAATGGAAGCGATCTTGGCCGCCAACCGGATTGCCGGCTCATTGCTGAAAGTGGCGAAACTTGAGGTGAAAGCTAGCTTCGTCATTTGTTCCTTCGCGACTTCAGCCAACTCTTCTTGTCCATGTCCAATATTCACATTCCAAAGTGAAGCCATGCCATCAATGACAGTCCTGCCCGTGACATCCGTAAGATATATTCCCTTCCCTTCCTTAAAGATGAAACTTGGACCATCTGCCTGCTGCTGCTCGATTGCCGTAGTCGGATGAATAAAATGCTTTTTATCCAAATCGATTAATTCCTGAATACCCGTCGTTTCTTTTATCATGTAAAAAACACCCTTCTCTTGTAGTGGATTTTTTCAAACTAGTTTATTTTTTATTTATATATTTAGATATAGCAAGATGCATGCCAAATTATATGTGCCTTATATGAAAGGTATTCAAGTTAAAACGATTCATATATAAATCATTAGGAGATTGCTTTGATTCATATATAAATCATTTGATTCGTATTCGAATTACCTAACGCCCATTCATTAGCATAAATACTAAATTACAACTCCCCCAGTTGATGTTATAAAACCTGACACAAAATGTTGAATTTTCGGAAGATTTGTATTATTATCATGTTAATATTTTTCCATCCCTCTTGAGCCGCCATTTTAATCTAAACGAAAGAAGTTGATATATATGCAGGTAGGATTTGAACTGTACCAAAAACAAACCTTGAAATTGTCATTAACCCCTGAATTACAGCAATCGATAAAGATCCTTCAATATTCGACCAATGACCTAATAGATTTCCTAAACCGGCAGGCTTACGAAAATCCCGTTCTCGAAATAAGATTTGAAGACCCCCTCGCATCACTTTCTGAATCCAGCATTCGTATACCTAAAATAAATTCTCTGAAACGGTCCTCTAAAAGTAAAAGTTTCAACGGAGACAATGATTACAACCCTATCAACAATTATTCAATCAACACAGAAACACTGGAAAGCCATTTGCTGGAACAATTGAGTTTACTAAGTTCGTTGAAAGCAATTGAAAGGAAGGTTCTCCAATTTTTAATTGGAAACTTAAATGAATATGGGTTTCTTGAATTGGATGCCAATTGGACTGCCTCGCATTTTTCCGTGTCCGTCGAAGAAATAGAAAAAATGATTCAAGTTTTGCAATCCCTTGACCCGATTGGAGTCGGGGCTAAAGATCTGACCGATTGCTTACTCATTCAGCTGCGTGAGCATGAGATTCGCAATGAAATGGCGTATAAGATCGTTAGAAAGCACTTAACGGACATAGCAGAAAAACGCTACAGAAAAATTGCCGCCCTATACAAAGTGACCATTCAGGAAGTGCAAGAAGCGGCGGATTTCATCCGTACGTTAAACCCGCGTCCCGTCAGTCACTTTTCCAATGATTTGACTCATTACATCATTCCGGACGTTTACGTGGAAAAAGAAAAAGAGGGTTTTCTGATAACGGTCAATGATAGCTGCACACCTAAGCTTTCCATCAGTCCTTTCTACAAGGACCACATCGCTCTGAATCCTGTCAATCCAGCTAAAGATTATATAAAAGGGCACATAAATGATGCCCAATTACTTTTAAAAGGGCTCGAACAAAGGCAAATGACTCTATACAAAGTGGCAGCGACAATAGTGGACCAGCAGCAAGAGTTTTTCATGAAGGGAATTACGGGGTTAAAACCTATGACACTGAAAGACATTTCGGAAAAACTTCAGGTTCATGAATCAACAATCAGCAGGGCGACGAGCAATAAATATATCCAGACGCCGCATGGACTCTTTAAACTTAGGAACTTCTTCACTAGAGGGTTAAACCGCGTGAACAGCCCAGCAGCCGAATCAACGACCACCATCAAAGAAAAAATAAAGGTCTTGATTGCCGCTGAAGATAAGATAAAGCCTTTTTCAGATCAGAAACTTTGTCAAATATTCGAAAATGAAGGGATGAAGATCTCCCGCCGCACTATTGCAAAATACCGTGAAGATCTCGGTATACCGGGATCTTCAAAACGGCGCAGATTTTAAAATCAAACCAAATTTTGTGTCCATATTACAGAATGACGCATTTTAAAAGACTCTTACAAAAGATGTATCCATCGTAAGGGTCCTCAATTTCCCACTGCTTCATTTCTATTTTTTGTAAAAAAAGTTATACCTCTCAACAAAAAACCCCTGAGACAGGGGCTAGAATCATAATATATCGTTTTATTTATTACCCCATTTATCTTTGAAAATAAGTTCATCCATCGGCCTTCTTTTTTCCCAATTAGCAAGTTCAAGAATGGGTTTATCCGGATATTGATCCGTATAGCCAATCGACAGGAGTGCAACGGGTTCTACATGCGGCGGAATCTCCAAAATATCACGAATATCATTTTTCTTATAAAAGCTTACCCATCCCATTGCCAATCCTTCCGCACAGGCAGCAAGCCACATATTTTGAATCGCGCAGGCTGTGGATAGGATATCCGTTTCCGGAATGGAATTCCTCCCTAAAACATGGGAGCCGCCCCGTGTCGGGTCGCATGTAACACAAATGGTGTAAGGTGCTTCTTTTAACCCTTCCACTTTCAAACTAAGAAACTTATTTTCTTTATCGCCTTCATAATGAATGGCGAGTGCCCTTCTTTCTTTATCCGCTGCCCATGCCAAACTGTTCTTGGTTTCCTGAGATGAAATCACGATGAAACTCCAAGGTTGCATGAATCCCACAGACGGCGCATGATGTGCAGCATCCAAAATTCTGCGGAGTATATCCTTTGAAATGGGCTTAGGCAAAAAACTCCTGATATCCCTTCGGTTATAAATGGCTTTATATACGGCAGCTTGTTCTTCATTAGTAAACATAGTTCCCCCCCAAGTTTCCGGCATTATCTAAACATACATATAATTTTACAGGTAATCCCTTACAATTAAAAGCGAGTTCCAGAAATCCATGGATTCAGCTCGTTCCGTCCACAACAAGATCCGCTCTTTCTTGAGGCCTATGCGCACCTACATAAAGGTCTTCAAGCACCATCCAATTATCCTCCCACATTTGCCGCGTTTCTTCACCATCCCGCTCAAGCCCCCGTTTCAAACGCTGATCACGGGGACATTCCACCCAAATCGTAAAATCATGGTACCCTGCCAATTCTTTACGGATGGAATATGTTCCTTCTATAATAACAAGGCCTTCAGCAGGAACATCATGCCATTCTGCCAAAGTGTCCGTTTTCCAATCATACCTTTGATACCTTGCTTCCCGTTCATTTATAAGCGGTTTCAGAATTTGATTAAACACCCGCTCCCAATCATAATCCGCACCAATCTGCTTTTGGGATGGAGGCAGTTGGAACCTATCCGATGATGGCAAATAAAAATCGTCCATATGAACGACCGCGCTACCCGGACACTCAGCTTGGATACGGGAAGCAAGTGTACTTTTTCCAGATCCGCCCCGTCCGTCTATGGCCAATATATATGGAGATCGTTTATTGGAAATTTCGTGAATTTCAGCTATAAGACTGCTAATTGTATACTGTCCAGCAAGTGTTGGAAAATTCATGAGCATTCCTCCTATACTACTTATTTCTATTCATCCTCCCTCAAATTCCTTCCTTGAGAGGATTAAAATGAAAAAAACTAGAAGGAGGTGCTGGCAAGGTTATCGAATGACCATTGAATTGAATCCGCCATTCGGATTTACGATCAAAGCCGATATCGAGTCAGCAATAAAATGGCTCATCGGCTGTATGCTGCCAATTCGGATTTGCCGAAGAAAATGAATGGGCAGATGACGATCCGTTTCTAGACTTTGTTTTCCAAATGGATACTAAAGGCCAATCCCCAACCGGATTTCTTTTTCTGCGAGCATCACGGCTATCTTATCCTGGATTGCCGTAATGCCTTTTTCTTCTACAAAATTATTCAAGATGATCGAAAATATGACTTTTTCCCCTCTTTTGGTCGTAACATAACCTGACAAGGAGCTCGTTCCTGAAATCGTCCCTGTTTTAGCTCGAACATTCCCGGCTGCATAAGTCCCTTTCATCCTCTTCCTTAGCGTACCGCCCACCATCCGATTTTCGTCGCCTGCAATCGGCAAAGCGTTCAAGTATGCAGGAAACCACGTCTTTTCCTGTACGGCATACAACAGTTTCGTTATTTCATTCGCTGGAATCATATTGACTTGGGAAATTCCAGATCCATCACGCATCATGATCGTTTGCATATCAAGACCCATACTCTTCAGCTGATTTCGAGCAACCTTCAAACCATCCTTCCAGCTTCCCTCCCCTTCTGCCTCTTTGCCCATTTCTTTCACCAAAACCTCGGCATGGCTGTTATTGCTCAATTTCATGAAAGGAATAAGCAGTTGTGAAAGCGGCATGGACCGATGAGTGGCAATCATGTCCGCTCCTACTGGCGTCTTCCCTTTTTTCCTTTTTCCCAACACTTTAATTCCATGTTTGTTCATTGAGTTTTCAAATAGGCTTAAGGCAAATTCTGTGGGATCTTTCACCGAGATCCACTCTTTGGTCACCCCGGCATGCTCCGGAATGGTTCCGGTCACCGTAATGACTTGTGTGCCATGAGACCGTTCGACTTCAATTTTCTTATTGCCATCTTCCGATTCGGTTTTTGTTTTGTTGATGACCTTCACATAATCCGTTTCCGGCTTCAGCTTCACCGTTGCCCTTTTACCAGCCTTT
The DNA here is from genome assembly GCF_025175645.1 of Peribacillus aracenensis. Classification (NCBI taxonomy): domain Bacteria; kingdom Bacillati; phylum Bacillota; class Bacilli; order Caryophanales; family Bacillaceae; genus Peribacillus; species Peribacillus aracenensis. Next base: position 82,065 of record NZ_JANZMJ010000014.1, on the reverse strand, counting down.
TTCCCTGGGGATATCTCCACGATGATGGTACCGGTATCGTAGTCTTCATTCGGGGAAGCCGTTAAAGCTGAAACGGCCGCCCCATAATATTCCTGTTCATCGCTCCAAACTAAATCTTGGGAATAACGAACATCGTCATACCAAGAATCATCGCCTATAAGATCCCCATGAACCACCTTAACTTGTTTGTGCTTCAGTGAAGCTGCAAGCTCATCGAAATCCTTTTCCAATAAAGTCGGATCCCCTTTTCCCTTCAGGTACACATCGCCCTGCAGAACATGGCCAACTTGCACTCCTTTTATGTATAGTTCCGTTTGAAAAGCATGATCTTCCCCTAAAGTTTCCAGCGCAGCTGCTGCAGTCAATAGCTTAAGGTTCGAAGCAGGCCGTAATCTTGTTTGCGACCCCCGTTCATAAATCATTTCCCCCGTTTCAGCTGAACGGATGGAAATTCCCGTTAACGCGCCAGCCAATCCCGGCGATTCATCCAATATTTGTCGAATTTCCTGCCCTAGGTTTCCATCATCATTCGCAGCCTGCATCGATTCTCCATTAAAAAAACAGATCAAAAACAGGAAGAATATAAAACTCAACTTCCTTTTGTATGTCAAACCTATCACTCCCACTCTAAAAGCTCACCACTTCTATCTTGTCCAATTTACAGTCATATAAAAAGAAAAGATCCACTAGAAGTCTTTATTTATACATACTCAGGAAACTGGAGGATTATTCTGCCGCCACTCCACGGAACCGATAGGACCCCCGACTTCATGATTTCTTGGCACATAAGGATAATAGGGAACTTTCTTGTCAGCTAATCCGTATAAGTATAAAGACATAGTAAGGAGTGAATATATGTATTCAAAGATACAGCCACCAACCAAGAAAATTTCCAAAGAATCAGTGAAGGTTTGGCGGATGACTGAAGCCATTACCAATCTCATTATCCTCGCTGTCCTTGGCATCCTATTATTTATTGATGATTTTTTCACTTGGAAAGAATGGATTGGATGGATTTTAAACGGACTCATCACATTATCTTTTATTCATGCAATCTGGTCCATCTTCATTGAACCGATCTTGTTGCAAAAGTATTGGCGTTACGACGTGAACGAAGAATTCATTCAAACAAAACGTGGAGCCTGGAGTGAAACGCATGAACTCATTCCGATGACGAAGGTCCAATCCGTCAAATTGAACCAAGGACCGTTTTTGCGAAAATATAACCTTTACTCCCTGAGCATTGGAACAATGGGGGACTCTCATGACATACCTGCCATTCCAGAGAAAGAGGCTTATGAATTACGAGATAAAATTGCCCATTTCGCAAAAATTAAGGAAGTGGATTAATGATGGAAGAACATGCAAAACGATTACACCCTTTCAAAATCCCTTTCGAGTTTTGGAAATTGCTGAAAGGAAATGCGTTTTTCATCATCATGCTTTATGTCCTGAACTTCGGTTCTGAAAAGATGTATATGAAGGTACTTCAAATCGGTTTTCTTGTTTATTTGATTTGGAAAGTCATTTCCATCATCCTAAAATGGTATACGTATACATACCAAATCAAAGAAGGAACCATATATATTACTTCAGGCCTTATCTCGAAGTCGTATCGAACGATCCCTCTTCATAAGGTACAGAATGTTCAGCAACGCACGACGTTATTTCATAAAATTTTCAGTTTAACCTCTATAACATTCGAAACGGGGATGACTGGTGATCAGGGTACCGTTCCTTTTGAGGTGATTTCCCGAAAAGAGGCCGAACGGCTGGAGGTGGAATATGCTTCAAAACAGGAAATTACGGTTATCGAAGCGGAAATTCCCGAAGAGCGTATAGCAGAACCAATCAATGGGAAAACGATCCATTTCACACCAACCAAACAAGATGTGCTGAAAGCTTCCTTTACATCACTCAGCTTCCTGGCTCTTATCCCGATATTGGCTACGTTATATAATACACTCGATGATTTTATCAATTTGGAGAATGCCGAAGGGTTTCTTGCCAAGTTATTGGATACGTGGTGGATCATAACCATCGTTCTTGCAGCCCTCATATGTGTCGCCGTTGCCTTCGGAATCGTTTCCACTTTCGTCAAATATGGAAAATATGAAATTTCATCCGATCACGAGCGTATATATATCAAGAAAGGTGTATTGGATGAATCCGCTTTTTCCATTCAGAAAGAAAAGGTACAAGCTGTAGAAATCACCCAATCCATCATTAAAAGATTGCTAGGCTTGGCAGAAGTGAAACTGGTCAGTGCAGGAAATACGGGCGATGAAGAGCTGGAAACGAATACACTCTATCCTTTTTTATCAATTGAACGGGCATATGGGATGGTAGAAGAGATTTTACCCGCTTACAAAGTGGAACAGTCAATGAAGCCCCTATCGAAACAGGCCTTCAAGATTCGAATGCTGCGGCCCAGCTTTTTCTGGATTCTCACAACATTGGCGATTTATTACTTTAAACCCTCCCTATGGTATATCTCGCTGATTTTACTCGTCCTCATTTATTCATTGAGAATAATGGATTACAAAAATAGCCGTTACTTGTTAAATGATGAGTTCATTCAGTTCAAATCCGGAAGTTTGGAAACGTCACTATTCATTACCAAAAGAAGCAAGGTCATTCAAATTGAGGTGGAACGTACAAAGTTGCAAAAGCTTTTCGGTCTTGCCACAATTGAAACGATCAACCGCTCCAAGCCGGTACACCATACAAAGCTCCAAGATGTATCCGTTGAATATGCAGACGAGTTTTACACATGGTATATGGGCAGGACAAAAAATATCCAAGTCGAATAGCAATGAATGAAAGAGTTGACCATGGCGGTCATCTCTTTTTTTAATCTACTTTATCCCCTTCTCCTACCTAGAATAAATGTAAGCCCACTCAAGTCAAAATTAATATTGGGAATTTTCTAACTTGAAACTTCAAAAAAGTCAAAGCAGACCGAAATATCTTATAGAACCTAAATCAATTTGAGGAATATAAGGAGAATTGTCCAAAATGAAAAGACTGACAGACTGGTATTTTAATTCGCTAAAAAAACAAATTTTGATTCCTTTTTTAGCTTTGATCATGATAAGCGGAATGGCCATCTCTTACATGAGCTATAAAAATAGTATCGAGTTGACGACCCAGGAACTTACCGGAACTACGGAAGAACAAGTCAAGTCAATGAACGATTCTTTCGAAATCTTCTTTCAAAAAACGGAAAATCAATTGGATAGGATCGGTAAGTACCCTATCATGAGTACTTACGATAAGAACCCCGAATCGATAATGGATGAATTTTCCCATACACAGTCGAGCAATTCTGAAATAAATGGTTTATACCTTGGCACAGAGAAAGACGGAAAAACATTGATATTCCCAAAAGCTGAATTGCCGGCTGACTTTGATCCAAGACAAAGGGATTGGTATCAATCGGCTTTGAAACAAAAAAACAAGACCATTTGGACAGAACCTTATACGGATCAGGCGACAAATGCACTTGTCATTACGGCAGCAAAAGCCATATATGATGATCGTGATGAATTAATAGGCGTGCTCGGTGTCGACATCTCGATCGATACATTGATCACGATGGTCAATCAAACGAAATTCGGTGAAACGGGCTATGCGGTTTTGCTGGATAAGAAAGGGTCATTCGTTACACATCCAGACAAGGAAAAAATCCAACAGGATATATCAAAGGAAAATATGTTCAGAAAAATGAAAAATGCATCCGGTTCAATGATCGAGGAATACGAAGGGCAAAGCCGGATCATCGGATACGCCACCAATCCGACAACTGGATGGAGAATAACAGGGGTAATGGATGAAAATGAAGTGAAAGTCCGTGCAAGCCCGATGGTAATCGATAATATCATCACACTGCTGATCGTCTTTACTGTCACTGCACTGTCTGCCATCTTCATCACCCGTTCGCTAACGAATCCCATTAAAAAGCTGCAGGAATCCATACGGAAAATGGCTGAAGGCGATTTCACAACCAACAATTCCATTTCCAGGAAAGACGAGATTGGGCAACTTGCAGAAGACACCAACTTAATGACCAGGAATATGAGCCATATGTTAGGCGTTGTCAACAACCTTTCCGATAAAGTATCGGAATCCTCCATGACGCTAGTGGCTAGTGCAGATGAAAATTCAGCGGCAGCTAACGAGGTGGCCATGACGATGGAACAAATAGCTGCCGGTGCCATAGACCAAATTGAAGTCGGGCAGAATAACGAAATGGCTGTAAAGCTATTGGCTGATAAAATCCATGGTCTTGAAACACAAGCGAGCAAAATGGCCACGGAATCCGAAAATATGTTCAAGGCTTCCGAAAACGGGATCACTCAAGTGCAAGGCCTCAAACAGCAATTCAATGAAACATCCCTGATTTCCAGTAAGATGAGTACGGCAGTCAAATCATTGGATGCACGCTCCAATGATATTAGTGCGATCGTAAAGACCATAAGCGGGATTGCAGGACAAACGAATTTACTCGCCCTGAATGCCGCCATCGAAGCAGCCAGGGCCGGTGAGCACGGAAAGGGATTTGCAGTTGTAGCCGATGAAGTGAAGAAATTGGCCCAACAGACGGAAAACTCACTGAAAGAAATCTCTGAAATCATTCAAGCCATGCAAACCGATACAACCAATACCGTTCATTTGATTGATCAAGTCAATCAAAAAATCCATCTTCAGGATACTTCTGTATCGGATACGGAAAATGCCTTCAGTCACATTGCATCGATTATCGCGAACACATTCAGCAATTTCGACGAAATAAAAAAGATGATGAACGATATGGTAAACGAGGTCACACGAATGGCGAGCAATGCAGAAAGCTTAAATTCGATCAGTCAGGAAACTGCAGCAGGAACTGAAGAAGTATCAGCTTCCGTAGAACAAACGAATGCTTCCATGGAACAATTAAACGCCCTAGCTAGTGAATTGGATGCCTTATCCCAGGAAATGCACAAAGAAATAAAGAAATTCACATTCTAATCAAAAAAAAGGACGAATCCTAAGGGATCCGTCCTTTTTTACCTTACGATTCATAGAGTTTTTCTACTGTTCGTAAGCGTTTCATCGGTTTCAGTTATTCCTGAGTAAGAAGAACTGGATTTTCTCGCATTCGAATCGACTAACACAAGCAGCTTGCCACTCTTTACATCCGCTTCATATCGATTAGCTTCGTCTTCAGGTATGCCCATTCCGATTAATGTACCGGCCAATCCTCCGGTACCAGCACCTACTGCCGCTCCGGCTAATGTTGCAGCAAGCGGTCCAGCTGCCAGTACCGGTCCGATTCCCGGAATCGCCAATGCACCCACACCAGCCAATAATCCGGCAGTACCGCCCAAAATACCTCCGGTCGCCGCACCAGCTGCGAGCCCCTCCTCAACCTTTGTACCCGTTTCTTCATTCACTGTATTTAATTCTTCTTTATCTTTAGCTACCACCGAAATATCTTCACGATCATACCCTTGGGCCTGTAATGACTCAACAGCCTTTATGGCTTCTTCTCCAGTTTCATATACACCAATTATACGTTTATCCATATCTATCATCCTCCTTAAAGAATGTAAATTGTCGCTCCCCCTTTACATACCCCTGGTGATGAAAAGGCTAAACGTTATTTAACAGGAAAATATTTTGAGTTAACCCTTACTTAGAAAGGGTATATATAATAATAATATGCAAATTTTTAGGGGGGATCATTTTGCTCATCGAGTTACTTAAAGATTTAGTATCTATTGACAGTTCAACGAAAGAAGGAGCTAACCAAGCAGTTGATTACTGTGCGGACTGGCTTAAAAAACAAGGTATTACTGTGAATGTGATCGTAAATAACGGTTATAAAATGCTTGTTAGCGAGATTGGCAGCGGAGATAAAACCGTAATTTGGAATGGCCATGTCGATGTTGTCAGCGGAACTCCGGATCAATTTTTCCCTGAGGTTCATGAAGGAAACTTATATGGGCGCGGGACAGCCGATATGAAAGCGGGAGTTGCAGGGATGATGTGTGCATTTACCGAACTGAAAGATAAGGACCTAGGTTTGAAAATCCAGCTACAAATCGTATCGGATGAAGAGATTGGCGGATTGAACTGTTCCGGATATTTAGCGAAACATGGTTATAGAGGTGACTTTGTAATCTGTGCTGAACCTACGCAATTGGGAATCGGACTCCAGGCAAAGGGTGCCCTTCGTCTCGATATTGAAGTATCCGGCAAATCTGCACACGGAAGCCGTCCATGGGAAGGCGTGAATGCAATTGAAAAGGCCTATGATCTCTATCAAAAAATAAAGGAACTTCCTTTCACCAGGGATCACACCCCCCTTTACTCTTCCCCTTCACTTAACCTAGCAAAAATTAAAGGCGGGGATGTTTATAATAAGGTACCGGATGCCTGTTTGCTAAGCCTTGATATACGCTACCTTCCTACACAAACAATGGAAGATATCATTGCTCAGATTGAAAGTGTGACAGGAAATAATGTCCACCTTAATATGTACAGTAAACCTGTAAAAACCGAAGAGTCAGACCCATTCATCGCTATGCTCCGCCCGATTATCGAAAGCAACACTAAGCAGGATGCTGTCATTTTTGGGCAGCATGGATCCGCAGATACCGTGTTTTTTGCGGCTTATGATATCCCAGCCATTGAATTCGGTCCGAAAGGTGAGAACTGGCATGGAGATAGGGAATGCGTCAACCTTGAATCAGTGGCAGTCTATCAAAAAATGCTAGTCGATTTCGCTTCTGAATTTGTTTTAAATTAATCCAAAGCATGAAAAAAGCCGGCATCACATAGATGCCGGCTTTTTTCATGCTTCGAATCGAATATCCTTTCCTACTAAAATAAACCCCACTCAATTGTTCAATATTTCATTGTTTTTTTACAAAATATACAGGACTTTAAAACTAGGGAACAGATGTCCATTTTCCACCTCATCAAACAGGATATTCCATAAAACCAACATTATTTACCAAAGATACGCTTATACTGACATAATAAATAATATTTACATTCAATAGATAAGTCCTTTTGTCCTAGTTTATATTACATTTATTTATCAAAGGAAACCTTTTTGTAACACAATTACTATTCCAGCGAAACATTGTTGTCATAAAGACCTGTTATTCTAAGTCTACGATTTAAAACAAAGGAGACTATTCATTTTGAAAAAAATACTACTTCCACTATTCACTGCTTTCTTTTTGGTATTTAGTTTTTCCGGAGTTTCATCGGCTGCTACTACTACATACAAAGTTAAAAGCGGCGACACACTATGGGGTATCGCCAATAAACATAATATAACAGTCAATCAACTCAAAAGTTGGAACAACCTGAAAAAAGATAACATCCATCCAAAACAAGTTTTAAAGGTCAAGAAAACATCGACATCTGCTAAACCTAAAGCTAAAACATCATCATCCAAGAAATATAAAACGATCACCGTGAATGCAACAGCTTACACTGCGAACTGCAAAGGTTGCAGCGGTATTACAGCATCAGGTCTTAACTTAAAGAAAAACCCTAACGCAAAAGCCATCTCAGTTGACCCTAAGGTCATTCCACTAGGAACAAAAGTTCATGTAGAAGGATACGGGGATGCCATTGCAGCAGATAAAGGCGGCGCAATCAAAGGGAATAAAATTGACGTCTTCTACTCTTCTCACTCAAAAGCTATCAATTGGGGCAGAAAAACCGTTAAAGTAAAAATCTATAAATAATATAAGCGCCAGCCTGAAACCTAATTCAGGCTGGTTTTTGTTTTCCCCATTCTTACAAACACCTAAACAACCAGTTTCCCTTCAAACGGGAATATTTACTGAAATTTCAGTAAATGTTATGATTAGTACATCTTAATCAAAAGAGAGGTGTGCACATTGAATATTGTCATTATAGGGGCCGGAGCACTCGGCTCCTACTTTGGAGGCAGGCTGCAGCAGGCTGGGCAGCATGTTCAATACCTTGTCCGAAAAAACCGCGCCAAACAATTGAAAGAAAACGGCATCAGCATAACCAGCCCTCATGGAAACTACCAATTTAACGACCTTCATATCACAGAGAACGTAAATGATATTGTAAAGGTCGACCTTGTGATTCTCGCCGTAAAAGGCCAGCATCTGCAAGGCACCCTTACAGATTTAAAGGTCCTTGTTGAAAAGGGCGCAAAGGTCCTCCCGCTTTTGAACGGATTGGAACATGTATCCATTTTACAGGACGAACTGGGCGATGAAGCTGTCTTGGGAGGAAGTGCCTTCATCATCGCCACTCTTGATGAAAAAGGTCATGTCATTCACTCCAACGATAATCACGACTTGATCTATGGCCCGCTTCATCCGTCACAAGAAAAGATTTGTGATGAATTCGAGCAGGCAGCCGGATCAGCTATCATGAAGACTGGCAGAACGGAAAACATATTGATCAGGATGTGGATCAAATACATGTTCATCACCGCTTTCTCCGGTGTGACAACCGCCTCCAACCTCCCTATCGGCACGATACGGAGATTCCCTGAAACCAATGGATTGCTGGAAAAGGTCCTTGTTGAAATGAAGGAGCTCGCGAATGCCTATGGCGTCGGAATTACTATGGAGAATATTGCACAGGCGTTGGAAAACATGGCAGGCTTACCTGATGAATCCACCTCTTCCATGCACCAGGACCGCCGGAAGGGCTTAACCCTAGAAGTGGAACATTTACAGGGCGGTGCACTGCGCCTTGCCGACAAGGCCGGATTGAAACTTCCTGTGATCGGAACCCTTTATGCACTCATAAAACCATTCGAAAATTGATTTTTTCCAATACCGGCACCCCACCGGTATTTTTTATTGCAGTTTATCCATCTATCATGACCCCTAATCCCATGACCAAAAAGAACAAAAAGAAAACAATATCACCAAAAGAATATTCTGATTCTTCCTTCTGTTACACTATAACCAAGTTAAGAAAGCGCTATCATATAACAAAGGAGAATGCACCTTGAAAATATTAAAAAATCTAACAGTTCAGGTCATCATCGGTATCATTCTTGGTATAACAGTCGGTTTCTTCTTCCCTGCTTTCGGTGAACAGCTGAAGATATTAGCTGATTTATTTATTAAAATGATTAAAATGGTCATTGCACCAATCATCTTCTTAACCGTCGTAATCGGAATTGGCGGTATGGGTGATATGAAAAAGGTTGGCCGCATCGGCGGAAAGGCACTGCTCTATTTTGAAATCGTTACCACTTTCGCACTTGCCATCGGAATCATCGTAGTCAATCTGCTGGGACCTGGTAAAGGCTTTAACATCGATTCAGTCGAGGGCGGAGATGTATCTCAATATACAACAGCCGCTTCCGAAACGGAACATGGCACCCTTGCTTTCATTTCTAATATCATTCCTGATAATGCCGTTGCCGCACTTGCTGGCGGAGACTTACTCCCTATTCTATTCTTTGCCGTATTATTCGGATTATCAATGGCGGCAATGGGACCGAGAGTGCAGCCAGTCGTTTCTTTCTTTCAGCATATTGCCGATATTTTCTTCGGCATCGTCAGCATGATCATGAAAGTATCTCCATTGGCGGCTTTTGGAGCAATGGCTTATACAATCGGTAAGTTTGGCCTTGGTTCTCTAAGCTCTTTAGGACAATTAATGGGTAGTGTATATATCACAATGGCACTATTCATCGTTCTTATCCTTGGCTCGATCGCAAAAATCTACGGCTTTAATATTTTCAAGTTCATAGCCTATTTAAAAGAAGAAATCCTCTTAGTTTTAGGAACATCTTCGTCGGAATCCGCTCTACCAAGCGTGATGAAAAAACTCGAAAAATACGGTTGTTCAAAATCGGTAGTCGGTTTAGTTGTCCCAACGGGTTATTCTTTCAACCTTGATGGCACATCCATCTACTTATCCATGGCAGCGATTTTCATCGCCCAAGCCTATGGTGTCGATTTAAGCATCTGGCAGGAATTGACCCTTCTAGGAATCTTGATGTTAACATCCAAAGGAGCTGCCGGTGTAACGGGATCCGGTTTCATTACACTTGCTGCAACATTAGCTGCCTTCCCAATGATTCCAGTTGAAGGAATGGCATTACTGCTGGGAGTCGACCGCTTCATGTCTGAAGCACGCGCCATCACCAATCTAATCGGTAACAGTGTTGCTACAGTGGTCATTTCTAAATCGGAAGGTGAATTCAATTCTAATCAAGCCATCTCAGGTGACCTGGGTGAAGTGGCCGTCTCATCGGAAAAATAAGCGAATCTTGAATGAAGAGGTGTGCAACTTGCACCTCTTTTTTTATGTCTTGCTCCCTTACTATCAATGAATAGCCGATTTTCTATAAATAGCCAATCAAATAAATTTCAGAATCACTGAAAAGTGTTTATACTTTTATGTAAAGGTTAAAGTATATAGTTAAAAGTTTTAGTAGTTTGATGGATTTAACCAAATTAGGAGGTTTTATCATGAAGGATTACGGATTATTTATTAACGGTGAGTGGTCGGATTTTGGATTGGATAAAATTGAAGTGAGAAACCCGGCAACGGATGAAGTTGTTGCCACTGTTCCTAAAGGCGGTGCAACTGAAGCGGCGAAGGCTGCAGATGCCGCATATGAAGCCTTTACGGACTGGGCTGCACTTTCGGTCTACGAACGTGCTGAACTTATTTGGAAATGGCATCGATTGATTGATGATAATAAAGAAGAACTAGCCAAAATCATGACTGAAGAGCAAGGCAAGCCCCTTAAAGAGGCTCTTGGTGAAATGACATATGCAAATGGCTTTTTATCTTGGTTTGCCGAAGAAGGAAAACGGGTGTATGGCGAAACGATTCCTGCTTCCGTATCCAATAAGCGGCTTTTCGTGACAAAACAGCCTGTCGGAGTTGTAGCTGTCATTACGCCTTGGAACTTTCCTGCAGCCATGATTACAAGAAAAGTTGCACCGGCGCTTGCAGTCGGCTGCACAGTCGTCATTAAACCGGCAAACCTGACTCCCATAACAGCTCTAAAAATGGCTGAATTGGCTGAAGAAGCTGGCATTCCAAAAGGAGTCATCAATGTTGTGACAGGAAAATCATCTGAAATCGGCGAAACTTGGCTTCAAGATACAAGGGTTCGTAAATTGACGTTCACCGGTTCTACAGAAGTCGGTAAAACCCTTATGAGAGGCTCAGCTGAAACGGTAAAGAAAATCTCGCTTGAACTTGGAGGTCACGCACCCGCAATCGTACTTGAGGATGCCGACCTTAATAAAGCGGTTGATGGCATCATCAGTTCGAAATTCCGTAATGCAGGACAAACATGCGTATGTTCAAATCGCATTTATGTCCACGAAGCCATTCAAGAAGCCTTCATCAAAAAGCTCGTTGCCAAGGTCAAAGAACTAAAGGTAGGAAATGGACTGGAGGATGGCGTCGATATCGGTCCGCTTATCGATCAAAATGCAGTTGACAAGGTTCAAAAACAAATTGATGAAGCAATCAGCAGCGGTGCTAAGCTCGAAGCTGGCGGTAAATCAATAAGCGGCCTTTTTCTTGAACCAACCGTACTATCCAACATTGATGACAGCATGCTCTGCATGAATGAAGAAACATTTGGTCCTTTAGCTCCTATCGCCTCCTTTAAGACCGATGAAGAGGCGATCAAAAGGGCAAATGACTCCATCTTCGGTTTGGCAGCTTACGTCTTCACTGAAAATATCTCCAAGGGCATCAAATTCACCGAGGCACTTGAATTCGGTATTGTTGGCTTGAACGATGGACTTCCTTCCGTTCCGCAAGCTCCATTTGGCGGATTCAAACAAAGCGGGCTCGGCCGCGAAGGTGGACATCAAGGCATCGAAGAATTCCTGGAAGTAAAATATATTTCCTTAGGTTTGTAACGCATTTTAGCACTTTTGCTCCTTCACTAAGAAAACGGGCCCGACTTAATTGAGTCGGGCCCGTTTTTTCATTCCAATATATTCTCTTCAAGCTTTTCCTCTTTTCGGATCCTGATGAATTTTACGATATTCAATACAATCGTTTTAACAACGGAATAAGTCGGAACGGCCAAAATCATACCGATGATACCGGCAATGTTTCCGGCGACGAGCAAAAGGATGATGATGGTTAGCGGATGAGTGTTCAATTTCTTCCCGATGACTAACGGCGAAATGACATTACCATCCAGTTGCTGAATGACCGTTACAACAAGTATAACCAATAACGCTTCGGTCGGTGAATGAATCAACGCCACAATGACCGCAGGAGCCACTCCGATAAACGGGCCTACATATGGAATGATATTGGTTACCGCACCAATCAGCGCAAATAAGAACGCGTAAGGCAAACCAATGATTAAATATCCAATGAACGTTCCAATTCCGACAAACATGCAAACCAGCATCTGTCCTTGAATATAAGTAGCAAGCGTCTCTCCCGTTTCCTTAAGTACCGTTAAAGCTGGTTTTCTATAGCGAACGGGTACGAATTTCATAATGGCAGCCGGAAGCTTATCTCCATCCTTCAACATATAAAACAGAATGAAAGGAACCGTCACGACCACTAACGTAATATTCGTCACTACACTGAAAACCGAAGACAAACTATTAGTTATATTACTCGGTAAATTCGTCAAATATTTTTGAAGCGAATCTCCTACTTCTTGCAAAGGAACATAATCTTGTTCCACCGTCCACAAAAACCATTTTGACTCAGCTGAGTCTTCAATGAACTTTCTTACTTGATTGAAATAATCCGGGAGGTTATTGACTAAATCCGTAACTTGTTTGGACAGTGACGGGCCGACCAGACCGACCAGCAAACTAATCAATCCCAGGAAAAATACATATAGCAATAATATCGATAATCCCCTAGGCACCCTTCTTTTAACCAGGAAATCAACAGTGGGGTTGAACAAAAAGTAGAGAAAACCTGAAATCAAGATTGGAAAGAACAATGTAGATGTAAAGATGACTATCGGTTCAAAAAGAAAAGAAATCTTAGTACCAACATAAAAAAGTAAAGACAATAGTAATAACTCTAACGTCCAAAAATGTAATTTTGTCTTGAACAAATTATCTCCTCCACTATAACCATTCTATTTAACTCCCTATTTCTAAGGAAACAACATCATAAATACGAAAAATCCTATGTATGATAATCTCTCATTGTTAGCAGTTTACCATATTTCCATAACTTGAATGAATAATTATATACAAAAATAAAAGAAAAAGCCTAAAGATACAGTTCCCTATCATTTTGATGGTTAAGCTTCATTTTAAAATACTCTATTTCCAGTGGTGCCGAAAGGTTCATGTGTTTATTATCACCAATAAGGGATACAGACCCAAATAAAAAAAACCCCGCTGTATTGGCGGGGTGGTTTTATGTTTTATTTTTGATCTTGTAGTACTGCTTCAAGCATCGTACCATTTTTGGCTAGGTTTGTATGCCATGAAAATGCTTTTTCAAGAATGTGCGGAGTTTGATGCCCGCCAGTTTGCGCAACAGCTTCAGTGAAGTACGCACGAAGCTGTGGACGGTAGTCAGGATGCGCACAGTTTTCTATGATTAACTCTACGCGCTCTTTTGGTGCCAAACCACGTAAATCAGCAATCCCTTGCTCTGTCACTAATACATCCACATCATGTTCAGTATGATCCACATGTGAAACAAAAGGAACGATACTAGAAATTTTGCCGCCTTTCGCATATGATTTCGTTACGAAAATGCCTAGGCGTGAGTTACGGGCAAAATCTCCTGATCCGCCGATTCCATTCATCATTCTTGTCCCAGAAACATGTGTCGAGTTCACGTTACCATAGATATCACACTCTAACGCTGTATTGATTGAAATCAAGCCAAGGCGACGGATGATTTCAGGATGGTTAGATATTTCTTGTGGACGAAGAACTAGTTTATCACGGTATTTTTCAAGCTCACCGTAAACTTGTTTACCTTTTTCTTCAGCTAATGTAATCGAACAGCCTGAAGCGAATTTAACTTTTCCAGCATCGATTAAATCAAATACCGCATCTTGCAGCACTTCTGAATATACTTCCAAATCTTTAAATTCAGAATCAAGGAAGCCAGCGAATACTGCATTTGCAACTGAACCTACTCCCGACTGAAGCGGAGCAAGGCTTTCAGTTAAACGGCCAGCCTTGATTTCTTCACGAAGGAAGTTAATAAGGTGGTTGGCGATTGTTGCAGTTTCTTCATCCGGCGGCACGATTGTAGAAGGTGCATCAAGATCTGTGGAAACGACGATTCCCATTACTTTTTCAGGATCAACGGCAATACCGATCGATCCAAGGCGATCACTTGCTTTAGTCATAGGAATCGGTTCGCGTTCTCCTTGATTTGCTGGTGTATATATATCATGCATCCCTTCCAATCCTTCTGGATGGGATACGTTCAATTCAATGATTACATGTTTAGCTTCTTGAACGAATATGGCTGAATTTCCTACAGAAGTTGTCGGGATGATTAATCCATCTTCCGTAATCGCCAATGCTTCGATGATTGCAAAATCTATAGGCCCGACAATGCCTTGACGAACTTGTTCAGCTGTATGAGATAAATGCTGATCTACATAAGTGACTTCATCAGCATTGATTTTATTGCGAATACCTTTATCCGCTTGGAACGGCAAACGTTTGTTTATGATACCTGCTTCTGCCATATGTTGGTCGACTTCAGGCCCTAATGAGGCACCTGTAAATACGTCAACTTTGAATTTTTCTGTTTTAGCTCTTTCAACTAGAGCCATCGGAATAACTTTAGCATCTCCAGCACGAGTAAAACCACTCATACCGAGTTTCATCCCATCTTTAATCCATGAAGCTGCCTCTTCCGCTGTAACTACTTTCCCCTTAAACTGTTCGTTGCGAATTTTTTTGAAAACGCTTTCGTTCATACAAAAGACCCCCATTTTTCGCTTTTCTTACACTTAATTTTATCAATCCTGTGTAATCATCACATTCGATTCTGAATGAAAAGCCTTAAATAGAGCATAAACCAGCATTTTTTTCACATAAAGGAGAATCATTAAAATCCCAAAGCCCTTCTAAATTGACTTGCATATGTTTGACTGACCTGGATTTTGGAATTGTCTTTCATTATCAGTAAAAATGTAGAATGAAAATCAGGAAGGATCTCTTGTATATAGTTGATATTGACGATGTACGAACGATGCACACGAATGAATAAATCACTAGGTAAAATGAATTCCAATTCACTTAAGTTCATTTTATGAAATCCACTCACACGTTCGGACTGAATCTTAGTTTTCCTATTTTGAGCTTCCAAATACATAATTTCATCATATGGAAGCGGTATCCAGCGGTCATCTGTTTTAATGGTCAAGAATGATGTCGGTAAAATTAATGGCTTTGACGGCAAAATGGCCGTTACCGCCCCTAAAGGATTGTCCTCGTCCATGATAGGAACACTCAGCCCATAGTAAGGTACGCCAAATACATTACTTTCCACTTGCACCCCTATTTTTTTACGAACACTCAACGCTTTATATGTCGCCGTTTTTTCACTGATTAAATCACCCGGTTTTATTCTTAAGTCAACTTGTTTGCTCGGTTGATAATAAATGTATTTTTCAGAATCAGCCACAGAAATTGAAGCATCCTTCGGTACAAACTCCCTGATGATATTCAAAACGGATTCGACCGTAAATTGATCCATTTCCTTTCACCTCTTAAAAGAACATATTAATAATTTCCCTATTTATTAAACAGGGCATTCATGAAATAATTCATCGTTTTCTGGAAAACTTACATTTTTTTGAATATGGTATTCGTAAAATAAAGAAAAATGGAAGTAACTAAGCGAATAACGTCAAAAAAAGCAAAAAAATCGTATTTAAATTTATATCCTTATTCATTATAGTTGGAAAGCTCCCCGATTTCCATGGGGGATTCTAGAAAAAAGTTTCCTTTTACCTAACATTCAAACTCCAAAGCTGAGGTTGGGCAACAAACGCAAAAAGAAGCCGCTCTCCCCATATTGGATAACGGCTGAAAGGTTATTTTTTTAAACGGGGATTTTGAAACGATGATTTTATTCGAAGGGATAATATCTCTTCTAAGTTTTTCAATGGCAATTCCAATAAAAAGGATCGGTCATCAGGTTGATATACACCCTCTGAAATGAGCGTATTAACGATCTTCTGTTTTTTCGCATTAACAATACGGACCAGTCTCCCCATTTTCAGCTCCCTTTCCTTAATCGACTGTATCCGGCATATTCGGCCGAATTAATCACGGCATCAGATGTCATTCTTTAACGCATCATGACCTTCTTTTCCGGTCCGGATATTCACCACATTCGCCAATTCATAAATGAAGATTTTACCGTCACCAGGCTTACCGGTACTCAAGAACTTCCTTGCTACATCCACAACATCCTGAACTGGCACCTCACACACGACGATTTCGATTTTCATTCTGTCATGCAATGACATTTCACGATTTCTGCCTCTATATGTTTCCACATAACTCTTCTGAAGACCCGTTCCTTTTACTTCCGAAACTGTCATTCCGCTCACCCCAATCTTTGCAAGTTCCGCTTTGAATTGTTCAAACTTGATAGGGCGTGTAATGATTTCTATTTTCGTTAAAACCTCGGACATATGAGCCCCCCCTTTAAATTGATTCGTGATAAGCCTTTTCTCCATGAAGTGTAAGATCAAGCCCCATTGACTCATCTTCTTCACTGACACGCAACGGCACGAAAAGGTTAATGACTTTCGCAACGATATAAGTGACCACGGCAACGAAAATATATGTCGCGACGATCGCTACAAGCTGCTTCCACAACAAGTTGAAGTCGCCATAGAATAAACCATTTGCCCCGCTTTCGTTTACGGAAGCGGTCGCGAACAAACCTGTCGCGATGCCCCCCCATGTCCCACCAATCCCATGTAATCCGAAAGCATCAAGTGCATCGTCGTAACCCAGTTTATTCTTTAGGAAGAATACGCCCCAGAAACACACGGCACCGCCGACGACACCGATGATGATGGAAGAGGCAGTGGTTACGAATCCACAAGCAGGTGTAATGGCTACCAAGCCTGAAATAGCTCCGGATACCGCACCCAGCAATGTTGCCTTTTTATTAGCCATATACTCAACGATCAGCCAGCCAATGATACCAGCTGCCGCTGCAACTGCTGTATTAACGAATACATTCATCGCCACTTCATTGATTGTCAATGTGCTTCCGACGTTGAAGCCGTACCACCCAAACCAAATTAATGAACCTCCGAGGAATGTTAAAGGAAGATTATGTGGTGCATTGTCACCCGACTCTTTTCTTTTACCCAACATGATCGCCAAAACCAGACCCGCAACCCCTGAAGAAATATGGACGACGTTTCCACCTGCAAAGTCAAGTGCACCCAATTCCGCTAACCAGCCGCCTCCCCATACCCAGTGTGCAACAGGAGCGTATACGAATAAAGACCAAAGGATCGTAAAAATCAGGAATGCTGAAAACTTCATCCGCTCGGCAATGCCACCTGCAATGATCGAGACTGTTAACACGGCAAAAGTCATTTGGAATAACATGAACAAACTATGAGGAATTGTTTCGCTGTATGGTCCAGGTGCAAAGCCTACATCCTTTAAACCAACCCAGTCTAGACTGCCTAGAAATGCATTACCAGGTGAAAATGATAATGAATACCCAATCAGCACCCAAAGAATCGAAATGACAGCCAGTGGCATGTAACTATGCATTGCCGTATTCAGGACATTTTTACTCTTTACCATCCCTCCATAAAATAGGGCAATCCCTGGTGTCATTAGCCAAACCATCATCGTCGCCAAAAACATGAATACCGAATCCGCCATTTGCATACTGTTTTTTCCCCCTTGTTTTTTGTTTATGTTATGTTTGTTAACATCATTATGTTATATTTTTTATCATATACTCAATTTTATAAAAAATCAACTCAATTTTTATTTTACGTGAAAATATGTGAGATTAAATAACATCACTATGAATAAAGGATCAGAAAAAAATGTTTTTTTCATTTTGATAATACTTTTCACCAATTTTTCATGAATCCATTCCCATTACATTTCCCCCTCTACTTATGTCCCTTTCTAAAAAAAGCCATTAAAAAAAGGGCCCTCCTATTGAGGGCCCTTTAAAAGATATTCAGTTAGCAGCAACGAGACACTTTCCCACCCTTTGCATTATACCGCTCATCCTGGGCTTCACAGAAAAATTCTTTCCTGGTTTTCACAGGATCCTCAGGATGATGCATTTTCATATGCGCCACATAAGTATCATAACTTGGCACGCCGACCAGCAAACTGACGAATTGCTTTCTGTAGCTGAGAATTTTAATCAATCTTTTCAACATTGCCTTCCCTCCCTTATGATGTCCTTGATACATAAGGTGTTTCATGTAAATCTATTTTCTGGTTCTTCAAGACTTTTATCCATAACCTAATTGCGGAAATCAAGACCGTGATCACCACGATCATGAAGATGGCACATAGGGCAGCATCCACATAATCGTTGACGATAACCCGTTTCATCTCGGTAAGGTTAGCTGCCGGAGCAAGAATTTCCCCATTATCATAGGCCGCTTTAAACTTATCCTTATGTGCCAAAAAGCCAATAGCCGGGTTTTCGTGGAACAGCTTTTGCCACCCAGCCGTCATGGTCACTATCAACAAGAATGTAGTAGGTACAAGAGTGACCCATGTGTACGCTTTTTTGCCCATTTTGAAAAGGACCGTCGTCCCAAGCAGCAACGCAATGGCGGAAAGCATTTGATTCGCAATTCCAAACAATGGCCAAAGGGTGTTGATTCCGCCAAGAGGATCAATGACCCCTTGATAAAGGAAGTACCCCCAGCCGATTACACAAATGGCAGTTGCAATAATATTGGGCAGCCATTTATTCGTTTCGGCAAAAGGTTTGTAAAAGGTCCCGATTATATCCTGTATCATAAAACGCCCTACCCTGGTTCCAGCATCAATGGTGGTCAATATGAACAATGCCTCGAACAGGATCGCGAAATGAT
Source organism: Peribacillus aracenensis (assembly GCF_025175645.1). Taxonomy (NCBI): domain Bacteria; kingdom Bacillati; phylum Bacillota; class Bacilli; order Caryophanales; family Bacillaceae; genus Peribacillus; species Peribacillus aracenensis. Next base: position 63,005 of record NZ_JANZMJ010000014.1, on the reverse strand, counting down.
ACCAGAACGCCATCAGGGACGCTCCGCCAATCACTTGCGAAAAGATATGGGCCATGCCGATAGCAAAGGTTGGAGCTCCTCCAGTGCGGGATATAATGGTCTCTTCCCCAACATCGTCTGCAAGGCCGGTAATCATCTCAGGCGTCAAAATGAAACCCCAATCGGATATCGTAGCGGCCACTTGAGCTGGCTCCGTTCCCACAACGGCACCCGGGCTATTAATGGCAAAATAGATACCAGGAGTCAGTACACAAGCTGCTATCATCGCCATGATGGCTACAAAGGATTCAGTCAACATCGCCCCGTATCCGATTGGACGTGAATGGGATTCGCGTTCGATCATTTTAGGAGTTGTTCCTGAAGAAACGAGTGCATGGAAACCTGATACCGCCCCACAAGCGATCGTAATGAATAGGAACGGGAATAAGTTTCCGGAAAATACAGGTCCTGTTCCATCGATGAATTGAGTGACGGCAGGCATTTCAAGGCTCGGCATGACAATAAAGATTCCAAGTGCAAGTCCGATGATCGTACCGATTTTCAAGAATGTACTCAAGTAATCACGCGGTGCCAATAACATCCATACAGGCAAAACGGAGGCAACGAAGCCGTATACAATCAACATGATGGCAATCGTTTCCCCATTGAAAGTGAACATTGGCGCCAATGTTGCGCTCTCTGATACAAAGCGACCGAAATATAACGCGAGCATCAATAGTATGATTCCGATAATCGATCCTTCGCCAACCCGTCCAGGCCTTATATAGCGCATGTAAATGCCCATTAGCACAGCGATCGGTATGGTCGAGGCAATCGTGAACATCCCCCACGGGCTTCCCACGAGCGCCTTTACGACAACCAGGGCAAGTACCGCTAATAAAATGATCATGATACCCAGAATACCGATCATCGCTATCAAGCCTGTGATCGGTCCAATTTCCTCCTTGATCATCTCTCCCAATGATTTGCCGTTACGGCGCATCGAACCGAAGAGAATGATGAAATCCTGTACGGCACCAGCCAATACAACCCCGACTACAAGCCATAGTGTCCCAGGCAGATATCCCATCTGCGCTGCAAGGATGGGACCAACGAGAGGGCCAGCTCCGGCAATCGCTGCAAAATGGTGGCCAAACAACACCCATTTGTTTGTAGGAACATAATCTTTCCCATCATTATTCGCTTCCGATGGAGTCTGGCGATTGTCATCTAGCTCAAACACTTTCCGTGCAATGAATTTACTATAAAAGCGGTATGCAATTGAATAAACACAGAGTGCTGCAGTGACAATCCACATGGCATTGATGCTTTCCCCCCGGTTTAGCGCGACGAAACCAAAACTCACCGCACCCAACACAGATATGATTCCCCAAAGAATGACTGACTTAAGCGCTTTCATTTTTTTCCATCTCCTCTCTATTTTGAACTGGTGTGCAACTATAAAAAACTTCATTTATAAGGGGCTAGGGCTTTATTCCTCCTCTTACCCATTAAATTTAAAGAATTTTATATATATTCTGAATTATATGTTACCTTGAGGTTTTTTAGCAATAGCAAATTAGTCAATTTGTAAAGTATTTTCCATTATTTTGTCGATAATTCTCTCTGTTCCCACCATGATGGAATGGGTGTTTTCACTCTTAATAAAACCGCATTTGGTGAAAACTCCGCATTTTTCCCCATGTTTAAGGTCCTGATAACGGGACCAACACAAAAAATGTGCGCCCTGACGGCACACATTCTTTCTTCATCCAATCTGGTTTCCCCTTAATGAACTGCGAAACAGTTCGGAATAAAAACCCCTCTGCCGCAACAATTCTTCATGGGATCCCTTTTCAATGATCCTTCCTTCATCAAGTACAAGGATTTGGTCACTTTGCTGAATTGTATTCAATCTGTGGGCAATGACAAAACTTGTCCTTCCCTCCATCAAACGGTGTAAAGCCTCCTGGATTTTAAGCTCTGTAATCGTATCTATGCTACTTGTCGCTTCATCCAGAATCAAAAGAACGGGATCGGCTAGTATAGCCCTGGCAATCGATAATAGCTGGCGCTGTCCCTGGCTTATTCCATTGCCATCCTGATTCAGGATGGTATCATACCGATCCGGCAGTTTCATGATAAAGGAATGGGCATTGGCAAGCTTGGCTGCATCCACCACTTCTTCATCTTCGGCATCCAGCCGGCCGTAGCGGATATTTTCACGAATCGTACCTTGAAACAAAAATGAATCCTGTAAAACGAATCCCATATGCTTACGGAGGCTGGACCTCGTCACCTGTTGGATATCCTGGCCATCAATCAATATCCGGCCGCATTTAGGCTCGTAAAAACGGGCTAGAAGATTAATGATCGTAGTCTTACCTGCCCCAGTGGGACCTACAAGCGCGATGGTCTCCCCTTTTTCCGCACGGAAATCAACATCATATATCGTTTGCTCCTCATCATTATACGAAAAGGAAACACCCTTAAATTCCACCTCACCACGGACATCACAAAGTTCAGAGGCCTGTTTCTCATCCACTTCCTCTTCTTTTTCATCAAGTATGGTGAAAACCCGCTCCGCACCAGCAACAGCCGAGAGTAGTGTATTGAATTGGTTAGCGAGGTCATTGAGCGGACGGGTGAATTGCCTTGAATACTCGGTGAAAATGACAATGACCCCGATGGAAACCGTCCCTATGCCACTCAGCGCCAAAAACCCCCCGACAGCGGCTATTACCGTGAAGCTTAAGTTGTTCAGCAAATTCATCAATTTCGGAATCAACCCAGAGTATGATTGTGATAGGAAACCAGCTTTCTTTAAGTTTTCACTCCGGATGACAAAATCCCGGATCACTTTATCTTCCTGTGAAAAAGCCTTTACGATCCGTTGTCCGGAAATCGTTTCTTCTATAAACCCATTCAGTTCTCCAAGATTCTTCTGCTGTTCTTTAAACAGCTTTCCCGTCCGGTTCGTTATCCACCTCAGACCGAAGAACATAAGAGGAACGATTAATAATGTTAGAACAGTTAATAAAGGGCTCAAATACAGCATAACTCCGATTGTCCCGACCAGTGTCAGTACACTGGAAAAAATCTGGATGACAGAACTATTCAAAGTTGAACTGACATTTTCTATATCATTCGTGACCCTACTCATCAATTCCCCATGCTGACGCCGGTCAAAAAAGGGAATGGACAACTGGTGAAGCTTTTTGAACAATTGATTGCGCATCGCATAAACCGTATCCTGCGCGATTCCGATCATCCAATAATTCTGAAGCCACATGGATAGCGAATAGAATATATAGACCCCGAGAAGTCCGAAAAGAAGGCTGATCAGCCCCCCGCCATCTCTTGTGACAATATAATCATCAATGGCCATCCCAACAAGAAAAGGGCCAAGCAATCCCAAAACCGAGCTTATCAGCACCATGAAAAGGACACAAAATAGCAGGCTTTTATTCGTTGCTAAGTAGGGAATGATCCTTTTTATCGTATTCCAGGAGTTGACCGGTTTAGCCCTTGCCTTATCGGGAGATGTTCTTCGACTCAAGAGAAACCCCCTCCTCCCCAAACTGTGAGTGAACGATTTTTCGATAAAGATCGCTTGTTTTCATCAAATCCTGATGTTTCCCCAGCGCAAGCACTTGACCGCTTTCCAGCAACAATATTTTGTCCGCCTCCATGGCTGTACTGATTTTTTGTGTAATGATGAGCGTTGTGCATGTATATTCCTTTAAAGCGGCAAGCAATTTACTTTCCGTTTTCAAATCCAGCGCACTCGTACTATCATCCAGAAGGAGAATCTTTGGTCTGCGCACCAATGCCCTCGCTATCGATAATCGCTGTTTTTGCCCTCCAGACAGATTCACACCTTTTTGTCCTAACTGGGTTTCATATTGATTCGGAAGTTTCTTTACGGTCTCATGTACCTGAGCATGCATGGCCGCTGTCACGATTTCCTCCATCGAGGCATCTTCTTTCCCCCAAGCGACATTATTTTTTATGGTTCCTGAAAAAAGCAGGGCCTCTTGCGGAACATAGCCGATTCTTTTCCGCAGCGAATTCAAGGGAATATCTTTCACATCCTGGTCATCAATTCGAATGGAGCCGCTTTCAACTTCGTATAATCTTGGGATCAGCTGAAACAGTGATGTTTTCCCAGATCCCGTCGCTCCTATGATGGCAAGCGATTCTCCCGGATCGATGGAGAAGCTCAAGTTTTTCAATATCGGGGTTTCGGTTCCAGGATAGCGGAAAGATACATCCAGAAACTCGATGCCTCCCCCATTGACGGCCACACTCTTGCTTTCCGCCTTGCCTTCATCAATGTCCATCGGGGTTTCGAATATTTCCGTCACACGTTCCGCTGAAGCCTTCGCACGGGAAATGACCATGATCAGCCATGAAAAAACGGAAAGGGATGCAGCAATCCTCGTGGCATAGTTAACGATCGCCACTACCTCCCCTACCTGTATATCTCCCGTTGTTATAAATTCGCTTCCAAGCCAGAGAATGATCAGAATCGCCACATTCATGACAAGCATCAACACAGGCATCGTCGTTTCAATTAAACGAAGGGAAGTCACAGTCTTTCTTTTCAACTCTTCATTCGCATCGTCAAATCGGCCGATCTCATGCTCCTTACGAAGAAAAGCTTTGATCAAGCGCATGCCTGTCAGGTTTTCCCTCATGACGCCATTGACGTTATCGAGTTTATTCTGCACGAGCTTAAACAGCTTGGCCGCTCTTTTCATCACCCATCTAAGGAAGAAGACAAGAACCGGAATTGAAATGACCAAAACAAGGGATAGTTTCAAATCGACCGTAATTGCCATTATCACCCCGCCGATTACGATCAATGGCGCCCTTGCCATGATGCGCAAGCCCATAAAAACCGTATTTTGAAGTTGGGTCACATCATTCGTCATCCTTGTTATCAACGAGGAAGTCGGGATATTATTCAAATTCGCAAAAGAAAACGCCTGTATCTTACCAAAAAGGCTTTTCCTTACATCATGTCCAAAGCTTTGACTTACATGTGATGCCGTAAAGGAATTAACGATCCCGCCAAGGAATGAAAAAACGGAAAGTCCAACCATGACACTTCCCCATTTAATCACCACCGATAAATCTTTCTGCAAAATGCCATCATCAATTATTTTTGCTATAAATAGAGGCTGTAACAGCTCTACCCCGAGCTCGACAATCATTAAGGATAAAGCAAGAATGATCAAAAGCCAGTATGGCTTAAGAAATGAGGACAAATTTTTCATCTATGACACCCTTCGATTCTTCATATGTAGATAGCATCTTTTCATCCTCTCATTATACATTTTTATACAGATTTTTTAAAAGAGTTTAACTATAATAAAGGATTGGTAAATATGTTGAATTTTTTTATAAATACCCTTGACAAATTATACGAAATAAGCGAAAATTCTAATTGATAATGATTTTCAATTTCATTATCGATCTCTGAAATTTGATAAGCATTACGATATTCTCTTATCGTACCCTTTTGATATTGTACATAGCTACAATGTCGCCCCGGCTTCTCTGTGCCTAGTAAAATTATATGCTCATTAGCGAATGCAAGTCACTAGAATATTGCCCCCTCTTTATTCAAGTAATTTATTCACGTTGGAAGCATATTAGGCAGCCGGGGATTATTTTTTTAAACTATTAAACTTACATATATGATTAAAGGAGCAGGATGATCATGAAACTAGAAGATATCATTAAAGAGCGGCGCAGCATCAAACGATTTAAGGACATTCCTGTTCCTATTGATACCATCCAATCATTATTGGGAACTGCGACATGGGCACCGAACCATAAAATGACCCAACCATGGCGCTTCGTCGTGGTGCATGGTGATAGCCGTTTAAAACTCGCGGAAGCAACCAGTGCATTCATGGCCGGCAAAGAGAAGGACCCTGAAAAGAAAAAAAACGCCGGACAGCGAGGATATAATAAACTTATAGGTGTACCGATGTTTGTCGCGGTGATCATGGAAGAGAATCCGAATCCCATGACACGTGAAGAAGATTATGCGGCCACTAGTGCCTTGATCCAGAATTTCAGTCTGCTGGCCTGGGAACAAGGAATCGGGATGATATGGGAAACATACGGCATGATACACAGCATGGAGTTCCGTGAAGCTTTAGGCGTGAAACCAGGAGAGAAGATCGTCGGCAGCCTTCACGTCGGCTATCCCGATATGATCCCCACTCCACGTCCAAGGAAAGAGATCGATCAAATACTGACCATCTTGGACTAATATAAAAGAAAAACCACCAATCCTCAATTGGAGGGTCAGACTGTAGACAAACTCTCGATGAAAATCGAGTTTGTCTACAGTTTTTTTATGGCTTTTACAATTTGACGGTTGTAACGTAGGGCTCTCGATTTCCGCGGGCATTCCGGGAGCCCCCGGCTTACGCCTGCGGTGTCTTCCCTAGCAACCTTACACTCCAATCCACTTTGTTTTAATATAAAGATAGAACTCATTCCTACATTCTTTTATTATATAGAAGTATTAAACTTGAGGTGATAAGGCTGCTTTCTAAACATGATGCTATTCAGCAAGATCAACTCGAATTGATTATTTTAAATCAATTCGTGCCAGTGAATCATTTTGCTCGTAAACTTGATGCTGCCATGACATCTCTTTCATTTATGATTTGGTGAAAGTGATGTATTCAGAGGTTGGACGCCCCCTTTTTATCCGTTTCAAGAGCATCAACTCCATTCTCCTCCAATTGCTTTAGCCACTTGACAAATGGGCATTAAATTAAGACAGACAGCCTGATCCCTACAGCGTATCTGTTAGCTTGGAATGATTACCCCCAAACAGTCATTGTCACTATCATAAAGAACCCGATGAAAAATCCAGCGTTTTGTATAGTGACTAAAAGATTAATCACAAAAACCCCCTTCTAAAAGGAGGTCTTTGAACTATTATTCTCAAAAGAACTCGTGATATAATGCCTGAATTGCCGTCTCTTCGTTATGCCCTTTCACACCGAACATCATGCTTACCTCCGAAGAGCCTTGATTGATCATCTCAATATTCACCTTCGCTTCGGCCAAGGCTTTTGACGCTCTTGCCGTTGTACCGACATTATGGCGCATTCCTTCCCCTACAACCATGATCAAGGCAAGATCATGCTCCACATTCACTTCATCAGCATGAAGCTCTTTCTTGATTCGTGAAATGATTTTCTTCTCGGCTTCACCCTTCATCTGGTCCTGCCTTAGAATAAGCGTCACATCATCGATACCTGATGGAATATGTTCATATGAAACTCCATAATCTTCGAGGATGTGCAGCAGTTTCCGGCCAAAACCAACTTCCCTGTTCATCAAATATTTGCTAATGTAAATGCTGCAAAATCCTTTATCACTTGCAATGCCAATAACCGGCCCATTCTTATTATCCCGTGTACTTACAATGCGGGTCCCTTGTGCAGCCGGATTGTTCGTATTCTGGATATGGACAGGTATTCCCGCTCGGAATGCTGGAATCAGCGCCTCATCATGAAATACCGAGAAACCTGCATAAGAAAGTTCACGCATTTCACGATAAGTTAATTCCCGGATTCCCTTTGGATTGGAAACCACATTTGGATTCACCGCATAAACGGCATCCACGTCCGTAAAGTTCTCATACAAATCAGCTTTGACCCCATTCGCAAGAATCGAACCCGTAATATCGGAACCGCTTCTTGAGAAGGTTAAAACATCACCATCTAACGTATAACCGAAGAACCCTGGGAATATTACGATTCCAGGCTCATCACGCAGAGCATATAATCGATCATAAGATTCTGGCAGCACCTTGGTAAATCCACCTTCATCCGTTACGATCAAGCCAGCCTTTTTCGGATTTATATACTGCGCCTCTACTCCAAGGCTTTGGAAATAACCTGCGACCAGCTTTGCATTATTATCCTCGCCACTTGCCTTCAAAGTATCCAAATAGCGCTTCGGGTTAGTTTGGTCTGCATGCAACAGCGCCATTAAATTTTCGCGGATCCCAGTGACGACACTCTCGGATATATCCAGTTCTTCAGCAATGCTCGCATAGCGGGATACGACATCCTCTATCAAATGCTCTCCGTTATCCCCGCGCAGCTGCTGTTCAGCAGCTTCAATCAATAAATCCGTCACCTTTATATCATCGGAATTGCGTTTCCCTGGAGCCGAAACGACTACAATCTTCCTCTCTGGATCAGAAACAACAATTTCGAATACCTTTCTCAACTGTTCACCTGACGCAAGTGAACTTCCACCAAACTTTGCAACTTTCATCTCGACAACCCCTATTTTCGTAAATATTCTGTCAAAATTATCTCTCCCTATTATTACGCTTTTTCTCGAAACAATCAAGTGGAAATTCCATTACTGAAGGACAAATGTATTTTTAAAAAGGACAAAACAACAAGACCACTAATCGATAATAGCTAAAAAACTAAAAAAGACAACGGGCATTTGCCCATTGTCTCTCCTATTCTTTAGCGATTATCCACGGTTTCAGGATATAAGTCATGGTTCATCAAGCGGTAATCCGCCATTTCCTCATACTTCGTACCTGGTTTCCCATAATTCGTGTAAGGGTCGATGGAGATTCCGCCCCTAGGTGTAAACTTGCCCCAGACTTCAATATATTTAGGATCCATCAATTCGATTAAATCATTCATGATGATGTTCATGCAGTCTTCATGGAAATCACCGTGATTGCGGAAGCTGAATAAATAAAGTTTCAATGATTTGCTTTCCACCATTTTCACACTTGGAATATAGCTTATGTAAATGGTCGCAAAGTCCGGCTGGCCCGTTATCGGACATAAGCTAGTGAATTCCGGGCAATTGAATTTGACGAAATAATCCCGGTTCGGATGTTTGTTATCGAATGACTCAAGGATTTCAGGCGCATAGTCGAATGTATATTTTGTTCCTTGATTCCCAAGCAGTGTGATATCTTTTTTTAACTCTTCTTCTTTTCTTCCAGACATTAAAAGTCCTCCTAATCCCACGTTTCAGGGAGATTCATAAAATGGGCCTCTATATAACAAAAACCATATCTCCTCAAAGATATGGTTGATTCGCGAAAAATATCAAAGCCATAGTTTTTTTAAGAGGGTGATGCTATGAACCTCTCCCGTTTATCGGGAAATATTTTAAAATTGTCATAGTAAATATAGAAAAAAATATCTAATCTGTCAATCATACTTTTAAAATTTGGTTTGATTCCTGCATGCATTCGGCTTAAAATGTAGAAGAAGTTTATCCTACATGAAGGAAGAGATTACGTCAATGTGGATTTTTGCAGCCCTCATCACTAGTTTATGTTTTGGAATCAATAACAGCATTTTTAAATGGAGTAGCGGAAAGGGTTACTCAAAAGTACATATCCAATTCTTCTTTTATTTTTCAGCTTTTATTTTGGCCATATCTTATGGAGTATCTGTGGATGGTTTACAGTTTAACTGGCTGTCCATCATGCTTGGTGGAGCCATTGGGGTACTGAACGCTAATGGTAATATCCAGATGGCAAGCGCCTTTGAAAAAGGACCGGCAAGCTTGACATCTCCTTTAATCGCAGCGAATGCAATATTCCCCATTCTCTGTGCAGCTTTAATTTTTCACGAACATATTTCTACTTTGCAGTGGAGTGGAATCGTCTGCATGTTTCTCGCTACATTAGTCATTCAGTATACACCTAATGCTAAAGGCAACCATCAATATGTCCCATGGATGATGCACACATTATTATCCATTTTATCTTTTGGTGTGCTAGGCATTCTTATGACGACATCAACACGTCTTCATTTAAATTCCCTTGATATTCTGGTATCAATGTACGGAGGCGGAACTCTTTATCTTCTTTCGGCTCTGGCCTTTAAAAAGGAAAAAATCAAGCTAAAGGAAATCAAAATCGGTTCCTTGGTAGGCCTTTTAAGCACTATAGGCTATGGATGTTATTTCTTTGCGTTGAACACTGGCATCGCAAGCATCATCTTCCCTGTCGTCAGCCTGAACTGTTTAGTTGTCGTATTCGCAGGATGTTATTTATTCAAGGAAAAACTAAAAAACTATCAAGTTGCCGGCGTACTTGCAGCATTAATCGGCATTATCTTGACTAAAATATGAATATAGTTCATTTACAAAGACGACCTGGCTGCTACGAGTACAAGCCAGGTCGTTTTTTTATTGTGCCGGGAAATAGGGTGGTCAAAAAAAAGTGTTGACACGCTCCCTGAAATATCAGATAATTTTGAATATTAATTCTTTATGTTTTACTACTTTTGAAATGTTTGAAAAATCCTCTGTCACGGGTATTAAAGAAATAGGTACAACCACCCCATTTAATTCTGAATTAGGAAAGGAAAGATGCATAATGGTAAAAGTTACGGTAACGGTTGATTTTCAAGGAAAATCTTATCAAACTAACGTCCTTACTAAACCGGATACAGATCATGAAGTAATTTTACAACAAGCGCTTCATCAAGTTGAAAAACAATGGAAAGCATAAAAAGGCAGGCATCGCAATAGATACCTGCTTTTTTATTACCATTTAAATAATTTCATATGCACGATGAAAGAACCTCTTACAGTAATTCCCTCTCTTTTAATTGCATTTTCCAAAAGAAACTAAAATTAAGATGTCAGTTTGTGTACTAGATTTTTAATAAAATTCATTAAAAACCGGTCTCAGTCTGTAGACAAAAGGGTTCTATATTAAGTTAATTGAAACGCAGGGTACGAGACTCCTGCGTGAAAAGCGAGTCCCTGGAGTGGAAATTAACGGTTAAATTGTCTACAGTCTAAGACGGTCCTTAAAGAGACCGTCATTTTTTTATTAAACTAATTTACTTATTAATGGCACGGAACGCTCTTGGAGGCTATCTGAAAGAAGACTATAAGAAATGACTTTCTTCTTGTACTGTTTGACTACATCGACGTGGTCATTGTAAATGTATACAAATAACCTAACATCCTTTTTGCTTCTTTTAGTATCAATGACCAATGGAATCCCACTGTTCTCTGGGTGTAAAAACAATTGCTCGTTCCCTGGGAATATATGATTTTTTTTCAAAAATCTAGCGTTATTAAAATAACTAATGACTTGAATTTTTTCTATACCTTCCAAACGTTTTCCGTCAAAGGTTACGATCGCATTCTCGCCACTAATTTCTGAGTGCATTTTAAATTTGCTGATAATCCAATTAACTGCATCGGTTGGAAGGCAGGAAACCAATATTTTTAACAAACTTAAGATAATGGTCAAAATCAAGACCGGCAATGTCAATTTCATCATCTCCGCCGCGTTTATAAATGCGTATATCGCTTATTGTATCAAAAGGTCCGACAGCTTTTCTTAGAAAATGTGTACGTTCTATTAACGTTACTTCTGTAAAACATTTTTACTTGAACGCACGGCCAAACTTCGATAGGGACAATTATCCGTTTATACATATAATGTTCCGAAATGGTCATACTAAACAAAATGGGTTCATCAACATCTTAAAAGTATGAAGTGGATAAAGCCGTATATGAAATTCTACTTACTACTTTTAAATACAAAAAAACCGGGCGTCATCAAGACGCCCGGTTTTTCCGGAATGGATTATTGATATCCCCAAACCATTGTTAGCAATGTACCGAAAATTGTAACCAATGCAACGAACAATCCGTAATAAACGTTTGTGTAAATCGATGCTTTATCTTCAGACTCTCCTGCATGCATGAACATAACAAATTGAAGTGCAGCTTGCATGAAAGCTGTAACAAGTAGGATGATCACAGCCATTTTAAGTGAGAGATCAAACACAATAACTGATAGTGCGACCAAAGTCAGGACTAGCGAAAAGGCAAATCCCATAACTTGGCCCCGTGGGAATAATTCTTTCATATTACATCATTCCTTTCAGATAGACGAAACTGAAGATGAAAATCCAGACAACGTCCAAGAAATGCCAGTAAAGTGAAAAGATGAAAGCCTTGTTTGTTGTCTGTGGAGTCATACCGCGCTTTTTAATCTGCATGACGATGAAGGTTCCCCAGAATAAACCAAGTGTAACGTGAGCTCCATGCGTACCTAGTAATGTGAACAAACTAGATAAGAAAGCACTTGTTTGAATCGTTGCTCCTTCATGTACATACTCCACGAATTCATAAATTTCGACTCCTAAGAAGCCTAAACCAAGAATAAGGGTGATAATGAAGAAACCAATCGTTGCTTTCTGCCTGCCAAGTCTCATTGCATTGATTCCAAGACCTATGGTAAAACTACTAGTTAATAGAAAGATTGTTTGAAACATTAATGTAGGGACTTTAAAAAGATGTTCCCCTGTTGGACCATTTCCAGTACCATCAACTAAGACAAAATAAGTGGCGAACAGTGTAGCGAAAAGAGCTATTTCTGCTCCTAGGAAAATCCAGAACCCAAAAATCTTTAAGCGATTTTCTTCCGTGCTATATTCTAGTGGCAGCGAGTTATCTATTTTCATTACTTAGCACCTCGCAATTTATTTTCAGTTTCTTCGATCTCTTCAACAGAGATATAACGTCCGTGATCTTTTTCGAATGAACGGTGAATCATACAAGCAAAGATACCGATCGTTGCAATGATTGCAATGATCCACATGCTGAATACCAATGCAAAGCCCCAAACGAAGAAGATACAGCTCATGATAAACGGCACGCCACTGTTATTTGGCATATGAATCTTTTCTACTTTACCGCCAAATAATTTGAAGCCTTTTTTCTTTGAATCCCAGAATGCTTCTGTAGAATCAACTGTTGGTACAATTGCAAAGTTATATTCAGGGATTGGTGTATGTGTAGCCCACTCTAGAGAACGTGCATCCCATGGATCGTTCGAGATATTTCTTGATGCATAACGAGTACTCCAATAGATATTGTACACAATAAGTGCAAAACCTATTGCTAAACCAATCGCTCCAACGAAAGAGAGCATATTCAATGGACCATACCCTGTTGATTCAGAGTACGTATACATACGACGTGCCTGCCCATCTAAACCAGTGATGAACATCGGGAAGAATGTTACATTAAAGCCGATTGTAATGAACCAGAACGACCATTTTCCAATTTTTTCGCTCAACATGAAACCGAACATTTTTGGCCACCAGTACGTAAAACCGGCAAGTACGGCAAATACAGTACCAGGGATTAAAACGTAGTGGAAGTGAGCTACTAAGAACATTGTATTATGGTATTGGTAGTCAGCACTTGCCATGGCAAGCATTACCCCTGTTACCCCACCGAGAGTGAAAATCGGAATGAAGGCTAAAGAGTATAGCATTGGAACGGTAAATACGATTTTACCTTTCCAAAGTGTGAACAACCAGTTGAAGATCTTAACACCAGTCGGGACGGCAATTGCCATCGTGGTAACCGAGAAGATACCATTAACCATTGCACCGTGACCCATTGTATAGAAATGGTGAGCCCATACAACGAAAGATAGAGTAGAAATAGCTACCATGGAGATAACCATCGAATTATACCCGTACAGGTTACGACGTGCAAATGTCGAAATGATTTCACTGTAAATACCGAAAGCTGGAAGAATTACTATATAAACTTCAGGATGTCCCCAAACCCAGAACAAGTTCGCCCAAAGCATATCGCTACCGCCATTGGCCATCGTAAAGAATTGAGTTCCGAATAGACGATCCATTGTCATCAACGCAAGTGCCACTGTCAATACAGGGAAAGCGAAAACGATGATGAAGTTTGTGATCAAGATAGACCATGTGAACATTGGCATTTTCATTAAGTTCATGCCAGGTGCTCTCATTTTCAAGATGGTTACGATAAAGTTGATACCAGTCATTAATGTACCAATACCAGCGATTTGAATTGCAAGCGCGTAATAGTTCGAACCGACTGATTCACTGAAATCGTTACTTGCCAGCGGGAAGTAAGATGTCCAGCCTGCATCAGGAGAACCACCAACTACGAAAGAGATGTTAAATAGCATTGCCCCCATGAAGAATAACCAGAAGCTTACTGCGTTCAGACGTGGGAATGCTACGTCACGCGCTCCAATTTGTAATGGTGTAACAATGTTCATTAACCCAATGATAAATGGCATAGCCATGAACAGGATCATGACGACCCCGTGTGTTGTAAATACCTCATTATAATGCTGTCCATCCAAAAGACCGTTATCTGGAATAGCCGTTTGAGCACGCATCATAAGAGCATCGACGCCACCACGGAAAAGCATAAGCAGTGCTGACAAGATGTACATGATACCAATACGTTTATGGTCAACCGTTGTTAACCACTCACGCCATAAGTAACCCCATTTTTTAAAATAGGTAATTCCGGCAACAACCGCAATCATGGTTAAACCAATGGCAACCATGGATGCATAAATCGCAGGACTTGGATGAGGTACGGCAAATCGATCAAAGTAATCCATACTTTTGTGACTCCTTTCAGGAAAATATTCCTTATCTTGTAAACCTAGTTGTTTTATCGAACGAAATTAATTCTTAGTGATCATGATTCATGTTGCTGTGTTCTGAATGTTCCTCGTGTGAATCCTTAGAATCATTTCCTTCAGTATCAGAAGATCCGTGGTCATGACCAGCATTTTCCCCTTCAGGAGCTGGTGAAAACTCTAAGTGAGTTCCAGTGTAAGTGGATTGTCCCACATGACCAGGTTTTAATAATTCATTGAATTTTTCCTCAGTAATCGGTTTAGCAGTAGCTTTGATTTCATCTACCCACTTATCGTAATCTTTTGCTGACAATGCATTAACGTTGAACGTTTGCTGAGCAAAACCTGAACCACTGAAGTTTGAATTTCGACCCATATACTCACCTGGTACATCAGCTGCTAAGTGCAACGTATTAACCATGTCCGACATCGCGTATTTTTGTCCTCCAAGTTGTGGAATCCAGAAACTTGAGATTGGACCGAATGAGTAAAGTTTAAATTCAATTGGTCGGTTAGTCGGTATAAACAGATAGTTGACCGTTTCGATATCTTCTTCCGGATAACTAAAATGCCATTTCCAGTTGGAAGATGAAGCGTAAATAACTAAAGGTTCTTGATCTCCGTACCCTTTAGGTGTTGCCTCAACTTCATTTGTTGTTTTAACAGTAACAACGGATAGGAAAGCGACGATCAAAATCGGAATCGCAACCCAAATTATTTCAAGAACCTTACTTCCTTCAATATGAGGTGGTTCATAATCATCACGCTGTTTGGAAGCACGATACTTCAATATCATGAAGATATACAGTACCATAACGACAAGGACGACAAAGGCCATTGTCCATATCGAAATCATAATAACATCTGCTTGTTTTGCAGCTACTGGCCCTTTAGGGTCCAAGACCATTAATGGGTTATCGCAACCGGTTAGCACAGTGGCAATTGTAAAAAGTATAGTTAATAGAGCCCATTTTATTTTCATAGTACTACCCCTTTCTTACATAATAAAATTCCAATTGGTAATTATTCGGACAAAGTGTTACCATGTTCACAAACCCCGACATACCAATATTAATCCCAAGTGTAAAAAAAGACAATACAAAGTGACATCTGTCACATAAAGTTCAATAAAGAGCAGTAAGAAGATGGTAAATGAACAGAAATGTTCGAAAATCTTCAGCAAATGAAATATAATAATTGTTTAATAAATTACCTTTGGAAAATTCACTTATCAGTACAGGATTGCAGATAATACCGGTCACTTTCCGTTTAATATTACTCTAGTATAATGAAATAAAATCTTCACATTATATTCACCGCGTATATTGCCTCAAAACTTCTAAAGATTATGAATTATATTACCTATCCTGATAATTAGTTATCTTTCGTTAAAAAACATGATTTATAGCGGATTTTTTTCACTCGGCCATGGAACCTGGTAAATGGTAGCCGCCTTGTACACGATGTTTTTTCCATGCTTCAATGCCCTTATGAACCAACACTGGTCAATATTATATATATATAAGGAAACAACGAGTGTGAAATGAGTGTGAAATGTAATTGTGTTTTTTATCCTCGCAATACTTTTTGCCCTTTCAGTATTCCTAAACAGCCGTTTAGCATTAGTCGTGGGTGAAGTAATTCAGTGGTCAGTCAAACTTGTTACAACTAGTCAAGTTGTTTATCAATCAATATCAGCGGACTGGACAAAAACCATATTACAAAAAAGTACATTTGGTGCTTCAATCAACTCCGGATTTTGGAAACTCACTACTCAAAAATCAACGACATCCCTTTTGTATCTTCAGGGAAAAACACATAAAAAAACCACAAAAAAAGGACTTTTTAAAAGTGTCCTTTTCTCGTGGATATAGTTCAAAATGCAAAGTGAAAACTTCCTGGCGTTCAGGCAGTTTGGTTTGAATACCCAAGCACATCGTTAGTATTTCAAATACAAAGGATTACTTGAAATATTTTTTTGTACATGACGAGTGCAGTATATTGTATTGTATTAAAAAGCCAACTGGTAATCAATTCAAGCTCTCTGTGGAATGAAAGCGCATTCAATCATTCGGATCATGTTGACTCAAATTCTTTAGAAAGAAGAACAACTGGTTATGTTCAACCATGTTAGTAAATCTGATGATAGAATGCAAGTTCATTATGCTATATTCCTCGTTTTAGTTACTGAATTCTGTACTTCTTTTTGTTTGAGTGTTAGCCTTTGTTTTCATTTTTATGATTTTAGTCGTTTCCGGTACAATTCTTTTACCTTTATGTGTTTTCATTACCATTTCTTCTGTTAGGACAAAAAATATACCAACTAGAAAAATTGCAGCTGCGCTTAGTGTGATGGCGATTCCAACGGCGGTAAATATATAATCCTTATTGTAATCGCTTACAAAGAAACTTAAAGCAAAAATAATAATTCCGATTACACAACCTGTGCCTGATACCCATTTCACTGCATCTAACATCTTCTGATTAGCTTCCATAATTTCATCCCCTTTCTTTCTATTTTATGACATTTCACAAATTTGTCAAATCTTTTCTATTTTTTAACATATACACAATGAAAACCTTGACAAATAGAACGCGCCACTATTCGCTTTTAGGTATTCAAGACTATAGGGAAAATCTGTAAAACAGTGCGAATACACTATCTATTTTTCCTATATTAACCTTTTGTATACTATTAAATAGGGGTTTGGACAATTTGAACGTTGTCTTCCACTCCATGCACTCGCTTTCCCCGCAGGAGTCTCGCACCGTCCGTTCCAATCAACTTTGTTTTAACTTTTAGATAAAAACTTTTAGCCTCAATCTTTATTGTTACAAGTATGGTATATGTTGGATTACATTAAAGGGACTTAAAAAATTGTCGATGCAAGAGATGCTTACTTTCGCTGCTTTTATTTAAAAGAAGATGGCCAAATGGACATGGTAAGTTTCAAAAATAGCCTAAAATTCAAAGGGAAAATAGGGTCCGGATTTTTAATTTCCGAACCCCTTTTGTCTACAAACTTAGGCCCCTGATGAAAAATCAGGGGCCCTACCTCTTTCTATCGTTTTTGCAAGGTTAACGTTACCGTTTTCTCTTCAGTACCCCGATATACTTTAACCTTTACTTTATCGCCGATTTTCTTATCTGTATATAGGTACTTCCTTAATGCAGCAGCAGTATTTATTTTCGTTCCATCAATCTCAACTATGATATCCTGTTGCTTAAGCCCCCCATTCGCCGCAGCCGATCCTGCTTCTATACTCGTCACCATTACACCGGACTTTACGGCTTCAGGAACATTTTGAATGTAATATTGCGGCAGTTCTTCCATACTGGCCAAGCTGACTCCTAAATATGGGCGCGTGATTTTCCCATTTTCAATCAGCTCCGTAACAATCGGAATCACATCATTACTCGGTATGGCGAACCCTAAGCCTTCCACACCGTTTTCGGAAATCTTCAAGCTGTTTATGCCGATCACTTCCCCAGCAGTGTTGATCAATGCACCGCCGCTATTGCCGGGGTTGATCGCTGCATCTGTTTGAAGGACATCGAGTTCCCACTCCCCGTCCGAGGTATCGACTGAAATGGAGCGTCCGGTCGCACTGACGATCCCTTGTGTAACCGATCGTGAAAAATCAAGTCCAAGTGGGTTGCCAATTGCCAATACTTCTTCACCTGGACGCATGCTATCAGAATTACCGAATTTAATTCCCTCCGGTGCTTTCGAGGCATCAATTGTCAAAACCGCTAAATCCGTCAAAGCATCCGCGCCGACAACCGCAGCCGTTGCCTTTTGTCCATCATACAATGAAATTTCGACTTCCTTAGCTCCTTCAATAACATGATTGTTCGTAATGATATAAGCTTTCCCATCAGCTTTTTTATAAATGACCCCTGAGCCTGTGCCTCTCTCAACCGTTTCGCTCCCCGTGCTTTGCTGCTGGTACGGGTTCTGGTTTTGCATCTCCTGTAAATTCACGACCCCTACAATCGATTTGGATGCTGATTCGACCATATCTGCCCTATCATTTGAATCTGTACTTGTCGATAACTTTTCCGCCGTGACACTTTTATCCTTTTCCACACTTTCCGTTTGCTGTACACCTGCCGTTTCGGTTGACTCATTCACCGGACTTTTCCCTTGATCCATAAAATCCCCGCCAAATAGAAATACAGACGATGTAACCATAGAAGCAACCGTTCCGGAAACAAGACTGGTTACCCAAAGAGATTTACCCTTTTTCCGTTCTGCCTTGACTCTGACTTGCTCATCACCATTATAATTCTCCATCTTTACCCCTCCTAGGATTGTCCTTTACTTGGCTCCATCATAAACAGTAATTATTAAAAAATTCTTAAGAAAATAAAGAATGAGGCGACCTTTTTACAAAAATCATTAAATTTTTATCGAATCCTGTACTTTGCCGCGCCACAAAATAAAAAAGGCCTCAACAAGGGCCTTCAATCCGACCATTCAGTTTTCCTTACATGACTTCATAAACTTCTTTCGTCTTCTTATTCACGCCATACCAGCCCCAAGTGGTTTTGTGGCCACTTTTCTGACTAGGTTCATCCACCTCGAATACATGAAAAATGAAATCGCCCTTTTCGGAATCATGATCATATTCGATATGCAAATCAGGGAAATTTTCCATGTCCACATAACCCTTCACAAGCTTTTCCGCCTGAGATTTACTTAATGTACTGACCGAATCCTTGATTCCTTCACCTTTCGTTTCCGTTACCGCCTTATCTTCTACTTTAGATCCGTCCCCGGTTGCTTCCTCTACCGGTTCGTCATTCCCCTCTACAGTTTCGATTGTGGCCGAGTCTGATAACGGGTGCATTTCCACCGCCTTTGAAACCATTTGTTTTCCTTCCCGGTATTTTGCTTTATATGCGGTTGCTTTTTCAAAATCGCTTTTGGCCGAACCAAAATCCTGTTCGTCGTATTTCTTCATCCCACTTGCCAGAAAACCTGAAAGATCCATTAACTCCCTTGATTCCGGTGTTTTCCCCTCTTTATAAGCTAATTCAAATGCCTCATGGGCTTCTAAATAATTTTCCTCATTCAACTGACCTTTCCCTAAATCCATATTGGAATCATAATTCCTTGTTACGCAGCCTGAAGCAATCATCACAAAAAAAATAACCATGATTGATCTCTTCACTATGTCACTCCTCACTTTTACATAATGTTCTTTAAATCCATCTTATACCATTTGATAAGAAAACCGATACCTCTATTTCCTATCTTTTTCATTAAGGAAATGTTTACGTCCATGATTAACTTTTTACAAATAGTGGTACAGAATAGATAAACGCTTGAAAGGATGATGTGCAGAATGATGCAGGAAAAACAGACATACCATGTCGATTTGGTCAGCGGCGACGTACTCGGACAAAAACTTGAAGAGAATCCGAGCTTCACTATACACGCAACTGATGAGGAACTTGCAGAATTGAAACAATGCCTGGAGGAACACCGGACAGATGACCTGGAGGCATACGCCCGTTCACATGTGCCCTACCTTCTCTATCATCATGACCGGGCAAATGATAAATACGATGCAGCCATGAAAAGACTTTATGCCCTCATTTATAAATTAGGGGATGAAACGGCACGAAACCATATTGAAGAAATCGGCATATTGATAGATAACAAATACGAGGGAAAAGAAGAAGTGCAAAAGTTCAAATAACAAATAGGAACAGAACCTGAAATTCAAAGGTTCTGTTCTTTTATGGTCAAGTTCAATTAAAAAGTATTCCCTTCCCCTAATAAAAAGGGGAAATATTAACAAATATCGACCAAACATGGAGCATGATACTGTTAAATGTTCTTTGTTTCCTGGCCACCATTTATGGCTATAACTTAATTCATAAAATGCAAAAATTATTGTCCTGGGCGTCTCTCTGCATTTATATTGTAGCTATCCAATTGCAAGTTCCGGCAGGCAGTTGGGCAATGGAAAATTTGGATTTACCATTGTTTTTGTTGGCGGTCAGTATGGTTGCTACATGGCAATTGGCCTATGCCCCCTACGTTTCGGACTATTCTCGCTATCTACCGATAACCACACCCACTGCCCATACATTTTGGTATAGTTACGCTTGCAGCATCAATCTTGGCGGAAATCCCTTTTATAAATACATCATTCTATGTAGGACCTATAGCCAAAGCCTTTGAAGGGGCAGATATAGCTTGGATTATTGGCTTAGTTGTACCAGCTGTCTTGTATTACTTCCCAATGAGAAAAAAATTGAATATCACTGAAAATTCAATAAATAAATAGAGAAAACAGACGCTAGTGTTAAGTAAATTAATATCAAGTGTCGGATAACAGAGAACCCTAAAATGAACTGCACCCCAATCGTTAGTCACCTACTAACAATTTGAGGTGCAGTTTTTTGAGATTATACGATTAATGAAAAATTACATGCTGCATTAGATTACTCCCCCCCTGAATTTGAAAGTATGGAGCATTCCAAACATCACTGCAATTTTCAACGAATCGAGATAAAATTAAAACATAACAAAGACATTGACTAGTCGTAAGAAAGGCATGAGCCCGGTAGATTACTGGGTTCATGCCCTAAAGCCTGCATAATTAAATAAAGTGCCTAACTTTTTGTTCACATCAATGAAAGAACCTTTTTATTTAGTTTACTTATTTTTCTCCTAAAATAGCGAGTGGACTAAATACTTCATAATGAATATGGTCTTTCGATACACTCCATTTATTCAGGGCCTCATTGATTGCTTCCATAAAAGGAATAGGTCCGCAGAAATAAAAATTAGCTTCTTTTGATGGAACGATAGATTGCAGGAAGTCTAAACCCACATATCCTTCTTTATCAAAATGTCCTGAGGTTCGATCGGCTTCTGTTGGTGCACCATAGACTACATATGATTTTATATGTTGGTGTTCATTCACTATTTGTTGCAGATGATCTTTAAAAGCATGTGTTTGACTATTGCTTGTTGCATGGATAAACGTAACCTGACGGTGTGGTTCCTTTTCTATTATGGTATTTAACATGCTAAGCAAAGGTGTAATTCCAATACCCCCACTAATCAGAACAACAGGTAAACCGGTGTTATCCAGTTCGAAGTCACCTGCAGGAGCAGAAAATTGCAGCGTATCTCCAACTTGCATCTGTTTATGTAAATAGTTAGATACAATTCCAGATGGAGCACCCCATGGGCATCTTCACGTTTAACACTAATTCGGTAGTAATCCTTACCAGGTGAATCCGAAAGACTGTAATGGCGTATGTGCGTATATTTCTCGCCAGGAATTTCAGCCTTAAGTGTTAAGTATTGCCCAGCATGATAGGAGGCAATGGGTTTTCCGTCTGTAGGCTTTAGATAAAAGGAGGTTACCACATCACTTTCTTTTATCTTTTTATCGATATTGAAGCTTCGATATCCTGCCCATCCACCAGGCTGATGTTCTGTTTCCTCATAAAGGTTTTTTTCAATATCAATAAAGGCATCTGCAATATAGCCATAGGCCTTTCCCCATGCCTCTATGATTTCAGCTGTGGCTGCGTCACCCAACACATCTTTAACTGCTTGAAGCAACGTTTCACCTACAACCGGATACTGTTCAGGCTTGACTCCTATGGCACGATGTTTCTCAGTGACTCTTTTAATTACCGGTTTTATCGCTTCAAGGTTCGTAATATGTTCTCCTGCAGCATAGACAGCATATCCCAAGGCCTCTTGTTGAATTCCTCTTTTTTGGTTCGTTTGGTTAAAAAGATTATACAAATCAGGAGCTTTTGAAAATAGTAATTCATAAAATCTCTTTCCAATTGGTTTACTATGTTCCTTGAGAACTGGTGCTGTTGACTGAACGATTTCTATGGTCTTAGCATCAAGCATGTTAAAATTTCCTCCTCAAATTCCAGGGATATTTACTTTAAATAGCATTCCCACTAAATATTGGAGTAAACATGATGATATTTTGACACTGTTCACTTATCACTAACCAACCCAAACTTCTTACTAGAGGCAACTTCCGCCCATTTGGAGATTTGGAAATCCCTTAAGATAATTCAAAGACACCATACCTATTAGTACGGTGTCTTTTGTTATTTTAGTATCCTTGTTAACTTAAACTGACCCATTATATCAATAAGAACAAAGCTGCTGACAGTAGCAGAAAAAAGTGTTATAGGGTCCAATTGATAAGCAATCCTGCTTGTGCTAACCCACCACCGAAACCATATAATAAAATCTTCTCACCATGATTGAGATTTCCTTCGCTTACTCCTTGATCTAAAGCTAATGGTATTGTTGCTGAGGAAGTATTTCCATACTCCACTAAGCTATATAATGTACGCTCAATTGGAAAACCGCTTCTATCACATATTGACTCAATCATTCTTAAATTTGCACTATGCGGAACAAACCAATCCACATCATTCAAATGAAAATCAGTATTTTTCATCACAGTTTGCATTCCTTTTGGAACAGTAGTAACAGCCCATTTATAGACCTCACGTCCATTTTGAACAAGGTTACCACTATTATTCAAGTCTTCACCATTTATACGTGTCGATAGGTTTGTACTATATAAATATTTTCCGCCTTCTCCTTCTGAGTATAAATGTGACGAAATAAAACTTGGCTGTTTTTCATCATATTCTACAAGAACCGCTCCTCCACCATCTCCAAATAAAATACAGGTGGCTCGATCTTCATAGTCCATAATTTTGGATAAAGTATCAGCTCCAATAACCAGAACTTTCTTGTTTAAACCAGATGTTACTAATCCATTAGCTACATGCAGCCCATAAGTAAACCCTGCACAAGCAGCGTTTAAATCAATAGCTCCAGTATTCTTAATACCTAGCTTTGCTTGGACTAAAGAAGCTACGCTAGGAGTGTTGAAATCAGGTGTGAATGTACAGACAATAATCATATCAACATCTTCGACAGATTTATCATACCGTTCCATTAAATCCTTTACAGCTTTATAACTTATATCACTAGTAAACTCTTCTTCATGTGCAATTCTTCGCTCTTTAATACCAGTCCGTTTAACAATCCATTCATCATTGGTTTCAACCATTCTTTCTAAGTCCTTATTTGTTAACCTTTTTTCTGGAACATAAGAACCTATAGCTGTAATACGTGCTTTGGATTTGAACATAAAATAACCACCTCGTGTTATGAATTGCATCAATTTTATAACTGATATTAATACCTGGTACTAATTATAAAGTAAAAAAAATCTTATGCAACTACAGGTCACTTTAAACCCATAAGAGAAAAAGAGCTGAACGACAAAGAACGATCGCTACTGACGCTTTTCTAAGCGGGAGTCTCGCGCCTTCTGTTCCAATCAACTTTGCTTTTTTTTAGATGGCCCTTTTGTCTACAAACTCAGTTATCTAAAGAGAGATCCGGTATTACCACTTTTAATTTCCTAACCGTAACGGTTACAGTTGAAGTTTATTAATATTCTTATCTTTATCCGAATAAATAATATACCAAATATCCCAATAGATTAAATAAAGTAAATGCCAGAATCCACCCAATATGTAATCGTTTATAATGTTATTAAAAGGTAAATAAGGTCCCTGTAAAAATTTACAACTGCGGTCAATGTTTATACTCCAACAATGAGGGATCAAAAAGTCCTTCTGTACCCATTTTAGCGTAATAAAAAGAGTTCATTATTATTAAGTAAACTGATGAAGATTCGAAAACTCCATGAACCGTCCCTTCTTAAAAAGGAAAAAATCCTGTTGCATTCCAACAGGATTTTTATCAATCTTCAAAAATTTACAATTATAGGATTTCTGTAGATTAACGCGACGAAACCATTCTAGTGTTTTTGTTTGTAATAGGTTACCGCGAGCGCAAGGGCCAGCACTGTTCCTTTGACGATATCCATCGCATAATACGGAACGGACATCATGATCAAACCGTTTTGAAGGATTCCAATCAAGACTGCACCGACAAAGGTTCCAAATGCATTCGGTTTTCCCGCTCCTAAAACGGAGGAACCAATGAAGGCAGCCGCAACGGCATCCATTAAATAGGGGGACCCTGAATTGATTTCCGATGTCATGACCCTTGAAGCTAGGACAATCCCCCCCACTGCAGCTAATAGGGCTGAAAGCAGATAGGCAAGGATTTTATATTTATTGACCGATATCCCGGAAAGTCTCGCCGCTTCCTTATTTCCCCCAATAATGTACATATAACGACCATGCTTCGTATAAGTCAAAAAGATATGGGTCGCAATCACAATGACTGCCATGATCAGGATTATCCATGGTACCTGGCCAATTTTGGCGAAAAATGGGCTGATCAGACCTGTTGCGAATGTCCCGTCGGGCATGACCATATTTTGCGAAACCGTTGCCCCTTTTGTATAAGTAAGGGCAATTCCCTGGATAATGAACATGGTAGCCAATGTCATCAGCATGTCGGGAATTCTCAATTTAACGATCATGAATGAATTCAAGGCCCCTACGACAAGTGAGGCGCCGATCGCAGCTAAGATGGCGATTAATGTATCCTGCGAAAACCAGACGAACATTGATATGACGATGGCATTGGCCAATGATGCGACGGATCCTACGGAAAGGTCGAAGCCATCCACGGTCAGGGATATCGTAATGCCGATCGCAATGATGGTCACGATTGAAATGGAACGCAGGATGTTGATCAGATTATTCGTTTGAATGAAAGCCGGATTGGACACGGCAAAAATTCCAATCAGAATGATAATCGTCAATATTGTGCCGTATTTATAGAAAAAGTCGAATAGTTCTGGCCTTTTCTTCGCTTTCGCTGTCTGTGTAACAGGAATGGGTATGCTCATCCTATTTTCCTCCTGTTGAATAGAATAGTAGTTCTTCTTCATTCGTTTTGCTCGTTTCTAATTCGACGACAGTGCTCCCATCATATAACACATATGTCCGGTTGGTAATGCCGATGATTTCGGAAAGCTCGGATGATGCATAAATGACCGCTTTCCCACTCATTGCAAGCTTTGCAATCAATTCGAATATATCCTTCTTGGCTCCAACATCGACCCCTTTCGTTGGTTCATCGAATATGTATACATCCGCATCGGCCATAAGCCATTTTCCGATGGCAACTTTTTGCTGGTTACCACCTGAAAGGTTTTCGACATTCGCTTCCCCTGAAGGAGTTTTAATGCCGAGACTTGCAATCATTTCCTTCGCCTTTTCCTTTTCCGCCTTACGATCCACGAAACTGAACGTCTTGCAGAACTTGCCGAGGCTGGCTGCAGTCAAATTCGCCGAGACTGATTCCTGAACGAGGACCCCTTCTTTCCTGCGTTCCTCAGGTACAAGTGCCAGACCGCTTTTTACTGCTTCGTGCGGTGATTTCAAAGAAAGCTTACGACCATTCAGGACTACTTCCCCCGCTGTGATCGAAGTATGACCGAAAAGGGTTTTACAGAGCTCCGTTTTTCCCGCTCCGACTAACCCTGCCAAGCCGATTATCTCGCCTGCTTTAACATTCAGATTGACATTCTTGACTTTCTCGGCATCTGACAATCCGCTCACTTCCAGAATGACGTCTCCGATCGAAGCATTCACTTCTGGAAATTGGTCATCCATGGTTTTACCGAGCATATTCTCTACCACTTCGTTACGGGTCATGTCCTCCTTCTTTCGACAAGTGACACGCTCCCCATTCCTCATGATCGTAATTTCCTCACAGATTTCAAAAATCTCAGGCAGACGATGTGAAATGAAAATGATTCCCACGCCTTTTTGCTTTAATTCATTTACAATTCGAAAAAGTTCTGTCGTCTCCGTATGACTTAACGGAGCAGTTGGCTCATCGAGAATCAGGAATTTGAATTCTGTCGAAACGGCCCTTGCTATCAGGACCATCTGTTTTTCAGCCAAGGTAAGATCTCTTACCAGCTTTTTCGAAGGGACACGAATTTTCATATCTTCAAGAATATAAGAGGCTTGTTTGTGCAGCTCTTTCCATTGGACCCTCTGTTTTTTCCCCATGTTTTGGACCATATCATTCAACATTACATTTTCCCCAACCGTTAAGTAAGGGATGAGGGCTGTATCCACTTCCTGATAAACAATTTGAATGCCTTGTTCCTGAGCCGCTTTTGGCGAGCGGATATCCCGCCTCATTCCATCAATGAAAATGTCACCTGAATAATGAACATGGGCTCCCGATAAAACTTTCATTAACGTCGATTTACCTGCTCCGTTTGCACCGACCAATGCGTGGGCTGTCCCTGATTGAACGGAAAAATCAACTTCACTCAGTGCCTTCACCCCTGGAAATTCAATCGAAATCTTCTTCATTTCTAGTTGCGTGCCCATGTCCATTCCCCCTTATTGAATAAACACTCCCTTCACTGGAAAGAGAGTGTCTCTTTTTACTTTTTATAATGATCCTTCAAAACTTTCATCCAATCTTCTTCAAATTCCGTAGATTCACCCCAGCCATCGACAATACCAGACAGATTTACCATGTTTACCGCTTCTTTTGAAGCTTGGACTTGCTTTTGTGAAATAAGTGAAGCCTCTAAGTCATAGGTTTGCGGAGTATCTTCGCCCGCTAATTTTTTAGCCAATATCCTCATATTCACTGCACCGATCAGCTTGGGATCGACCGCTGCCGTGTAGGACCATGAGCTATCGGCCGATTGGATTTCCTGGAGATCTGCATTAGATACATCAATACCATATATCTTCACTTCATCGCGGCCCGCTTCTTTAATCGCCCGGGCTGCACCGATGGCAAAGGCATCCCATGTTGCGAAAATGGCATCCAATTTACCTTTAGGGTATTTATTCAACATTGCGGCTACAGCATTTTGTGTCTGAACCGAAGTATCAGCAGATGCCACCCCGAATCTTTCGACTTCTTTAATCCCAGGATTTTCTTTTAGTTTTTCCTGATAGACTGCATTTCTTCTTACCATTGGCGGGAAACCATCCACCCAAAGATAGGCAATTGCCGCTTCACCTTTCTGCTCTTTTAACAGTTTATCAAAAGCCAGTGTTGCCAACGCTTCATCATCCTGTGAGGTTAATGTCACGCCATCAATTTTAGATAGTTCGCTTATTGAATCGAACGTGACAACGCTTTTACCTGCATCAACCAACTTCTGAACGTCATTCACAGTTGCTGCATCATCACCATGGGAAATGATATACCCGTCGTAATCTTCCTCCAAAGCCTGCGCTATCGCATCATGAAATTTAGCCGTATCACCATTGGCTGTATATGTATCCACTTGAAATCCCAGTGCTTCTCCTTCTTCCTTCGCCCCCGCCAGGTATTGGGCCGTATGATCATCACCGCCAATTTTACGGATCACTTTGATCTTGGCTCCATCCCCATCTGCAAATCTTTCCGGTACATTTTCAAATGATACTTTTTCTTCTTTCTTCGATTCTGTGGAACTCTGCCCAGTGGAGCACCCCGTTAAAAGCAAAGCCGAAGCGATGGCTGAAATGAATATTCCTTTAATAGACCTTCTCATCTTGTTTTCCCTCCATATTTTCAATTTAGTCTTATCAGTTTAGTTGGTGTAAATCCCAAAATAAAAACCTCTCTAATATAGAGAGGTTTAATCAGCTGTTTTGCAGACTTGTCCCTCTCTTATCTGTCAAAACATTTCTGTTTTGCAGGATTTAGCACCAATTCCTAATGGAACGGTTGCTGGGCATCTTAGGGCCAGTCCCTCCGCCACTCTTGATAAGAGATATATTGTGTTACGTTTTCGTAATTATCACTTTATAGGGATATAGTCGTAAAGTCAATAGATTTTTGAATATTTGAAATGTTCCTTGTTATTTTTTACTTTCTTTGAAGCTGGGCTAGACGCTTTTTCTCGATTTTTTCAAGCCTCTCCAACTGCCTTAATTTCACTTCGAACAAAGTGATCGGGTCACGGTAAACTTCCGGATTTTCTTTCATATGTTCCAATGCAGCCTGGTAGTCTTTTATCTCGGTCTGCGTTTGTTCAATCGTTTTTTGAAGTAAGGCAAATGAACTGCGATAGAAAAGTGAGATGTCCCGATCCAAAGATTTTTCAAACAATCCAAATTGGGTAAGGAAACGTTCCGTGATCATTTCCGCAACATCCAGGTAATCTTCACTTTCCAGATATTTCTTATAACGATTGTACATATTGGCTTTATTTTGCGGTATCGCCCCAAACAGCTTCCCTGCTCCTTTAAGCAGCAATTGTGATGGAGTCCTGCGCAAAAGGATATTAACGTTTTCGATGCGGATACTGCTTGTCATCCGATCGGCATCACGGCTCCAGTCATCCAATACCCTGAAGTCACCTGCAAGCGTAATCCGTTCTTCTTTGTATAATTCATTGAATCCGGCACTCATCTCATCCATAAACTGCTGGCTTTGTGAGAACTCCATTTGGGAACTGGCAATCCAGTCTTGTAGAGAACGATAATATTGAGGCATGATCTTATCAGAAATGAAGTTTTGAATCCGCTCATTCATTTCTTGGTTTAATTGTACATGGACCTGACTGAAATCACTGCTTTCCGTTAATGATTTAGAGCAATCCTTCAGTAATTCAGGAATTTTAGTAGAAAGCTGATTTTTCACTTCATCCTTAAGCAGACGATACGACCTTATGATATTTTCACTTTTTTCTTTTTCCAGATCAGCCAGTTGATTGACCGCCCCATTCAGTTTGACTTCCATCTGTTCATTCCAAGAGATGGAATGCTCGCATTTCCGCTCATTGGCTGCCCGTTTTTCTAACAGATAAGATAAAGTTTTACGAATGAATGCAAGGATTTTCTCAGATCTTCTTTCCTTCCAATTCTCATCTTGGTAATTCGATTGAAGGAAGGCTGAAAGGTCCTTCAATTGCTGCTTGCTATCATAAAGTTTGGAGAAAGCGAATACTTTCGCATTCGGGAAATATGCATTCACTTTATCCCATGTTTCGTCTTCCATCCGGACTGCGACCTGATCACTGTATATCGTATCCATTTTATTTAATAAGAAATGAATCGGCAGTTTCGGAGCCATCATTTGAATTTCCAATAACAGATCCCGTTCGCTGCCGGTGAAAGGCGCCCGGGCGTCCAGGACGAACATCAGTCCATCACTGCCATGTAAATAGCCTTGGAAATCGGATTCCACGCTTTTTTCCCCATTGAACCCCGGTGTATCCAATAATCGCAGACCATTATTTCTTAGGTAGTCACTTATGATTGTCACATCAACAATAGTCCCGCGCTGGCGGCGTGTTTCATCCAATTCAGCTAGCTCCATGACAACCTTTCTATCTGTATCGGTAATTTCAAGGATTTCCAATTCATCCCCGTCTTTGACACTGACTAAGGATGAATGATCTTCAGCGGCAATGCTCTCGCCAACAATTGACTGAATGAAGGATGTCTTGCCATTTCCTGTACTTCCTACAAGAAGAAGATTGAAATTTTCGGTATCCTTAATCCCCTCGACCATCCATTTAAGCTTATTGCCAACCTTTAGGTCATTATCTTCAGCCCACTGGATAATGGAATTGAACAGTTTCTCTCCCGCTTCCAGTCCGCCTCCTAATTTAGGCGATTTCGAAAGCAGGCTTTCTGCATCCTGAATAACCAGCGCATTGATCGTATCCGGGAAGATTTCATTCCAGGACAACGCGGATGCCGCCGCAAACAACGAGAGCTCCCCATCTGCGATTTTGAGCCAGTTTTCCAGTAACCTTGGCACGACAGGACTTAAATCTTTGATTAGGTGCGTTCCTTCTAAAAGACCTGCATATGCATCCCTGTAATAGACGGAAAGCTCATCCCATACATCAGCATGGTTCAATTCAATGGTATCTATCAAATTATTAATCACTCTTAGCCATTCGAAATAAGAATCCGTATATTTATAATTTTTCCAAAGGGCAACCGTCACCTTTTCGAAACGTTCCTGGTCAAGTGTGTATAGCGAACCAAGGACAGTTGAAAAATAATCCGGATCCATCGATTGGGCAACCCCCTGCTGGATATACGTCTTCAGCACATCGAACCAGCCCATTGATTCTGTACGGATACTTTCATTAGCTGCTAATACCACCGCACTGTTCCAATCCTTTTGTTCTTCAAAAAAGGCACGTGCGATTTCCGTGACATTCGGGTAATCCGGTTGAAACTCGACTGCTTCTTTCACGACTTTGGAAGCTAGGTCATTTCTCGATTCCACTATGTACAGGGAAAAAAGTTGCAAAAGAACCTCTGTTTTCAAGACCGCTTCATCCGTATCGACGGATTTATAGATATCCTCTGCGGTTGAGTACATTTCCAGTTCAAAATAAGCATCAGCGATGTTTTTCTTCGCCCATGGACCAAGTTCCCCTTCTATGTTCTCCCATTTAAAAATGGCTGCTTCATAGTCATGATGCTGAAAATATACTTCTCCTTGAGCAAATCGAATGGCGGTTAAATCCGCTCTTTCCTTTTTTTGTTCCACGAGAAACATTTCACCCAAAGCTTGAATCGGGTGTTTCCTTGTATCCTCAACCATCGTTTCATAGTATTTTTTTCCGATCAGCCGTTCGTCCATCTTTATTCCCCCGATATATTTCATATTTTCAATTAAAGGAAAATCACTGATTCCATAAGCCTTCTAGTAGACCTAACTTCAATCTAAAGATTCCTTTAGTTAAAAAATCATTTACAAAACCTTAAAATATTATTTTAGCAAAACAATATGGTAACAACATGTCATCACTCTTACAATTTTAAAACAGAAACAAATGGAACTGTAATGTTTTTAATAAAACGATATAGAAATGTCATTTCCATATTCGAGAAAAAATGTTTTTTCTCGTTTTACCACATACCAGATAGAGGTGGACGAATCATTCTTTATACCTCCAAATTACCAGAGGCCCGGCCCTAAAAGCAAAATCCCCCTGCCCCGTCCATTACTAAATCCCCATTTTTCCATTCATATAAAAAAGCAGTACCCTCATTCATAAAAGGTAGCTGCTCTCTGATAAGCTCTGAACAGTCGTTGTCCTTTGACAAATTAGGATTATACCCCTGTACGCTTACGTTGGTTATTCGGCTTTTTGGTCAACTGGCTTTTAAGCTGTTTCGTTTTCTTCACAACGCCTGTTTCCAGTTTATCTTTACTTGATCCTGCTTGCTTTTGAGCCAGTTTTTGTTTGACTGCATCCGCCAGGCTTAATTTTTTATTTTCAGACATACTGTTGTCTCCTTTAGTGTTCTGCCTTCTATTATAATATAGTTGCGATTAGAAAGATAATAGGGAGTAATATCCTATTCTTCTTGAAAATATCTCTGGATATAGGAAGTTTCGCCAACAGGGGACTAATTTCCTGCTCCTTTAAAAGGATTAATGAGAAATTATATTGACTTCATAATCAGAATTTGCTAAATTATCTATATATTAAAAAATCTATGAAGAGAAAGAGTAAGATGAGAACCCTGTTCCACAGAGAGTCGACATGTGGTGGAAGTCGATGTCCAAGGCCTATCCGAAAATCATCTCTGAGATGCAAAGCCGAAAATCCAGTAGGCTTTGACGGGTTTCCGCCGTTACAATGGATCACGTATGAATACGTACGTTGACTGAGTGCCGCAGCTCTTTTGAAGCGCGGAATATGGGTGGTAACGCGAGCACAAACTCGTCCCTGATTTTCAGGGGCGAGTTTTTTATTTGCACAAAACACTTCAATCAGCCTTTTTCAGGCCAGTCGACGAGAGTTATCAATTTTAAAAAAAAGGAGAATTCACCATGAAAAAAACAGACACATTATTTATCGGCCTTATGCTTTTCTCAATGTTCTTCGGAGCGGGGAATCTCATATTCCCTCCATTTTTGGGTGCATCTTCTGGAACCTCATTCTGGCCAGCCATTGCCGGTTTTGTTGTAACCGGAGTCGGCCTGCCAATTTTGGTGCTACTTGCAGTCTCACTTGTTAAAGGCGGGGCACAAACCATCGGGGCCCGTGTACATCCACTATTCAGTACGTTGTTCATGGTGGTCATCTATTTAAGCATCGGGCCATTTCTGGCCATTCCAAGAAATGCGAATGTTGCCTATGAAATGGGCTTAAAGCCGTATTTTGGCGACTCAATGAACCAATCACTATTCCTATTCATTTTCACAACCATATTTTTCATCATCGTTTATGCCATTTCATTGAATCCAGAGAAAATGGAAACCTTCATGGGACGCTGGATTACACCCGTTCTACTTCTGTCCATGGTCATTCTCTGTGTCGTTGGGTTCGTAAAGCTTGATGCTCCATTCCAAGCTCCAACCGAAGCATATGCTGCAGGAGCATTTTCGAAAGGATTCATTGAAGGTTACAACACGATGGATGCACTAGCTGCCTTGGCTTTTGGGATCGTCATCCTGACCTCAATCCAGCAAAGGGGGATTTCCGAACGAAAACAATTGACGAGGTATACAGTAAAAGCGGGTCTCCTCGCTGGTGCTTTGCTTTCTTTAGTTTATATCTCCTTAGGTGTAATGGGAGCACGCATGGCAGCCGATGGGGCATTCGAAAACGGAACGGATATCCTCACTGTCGCATCCACCCTTTTACTTGGAACTGGCGGGAAGGTCCTTCTAGGAATCATTTTCACTTTGGCATGCTTCACCACCGTCGTCGGGTTGACGACTGCTTGCGGACAGTATTTCTCGAAACTTTTCCCCAAGCTGAACTATAAAACCGTCATTCTGATTGTAACAATCATCGGTTTCATTCTTTCAAATATGGGTCTGAATCAAATTTTGAAAGTATCTGTACCATTCCTTGTGATGGCTTATCCGTTAACGATCGTCCTGATTGTCCTGACATTCTTCAGCCGTCATTTCAAAAACCCGAAGAAGGTTTATCGCAGTGCAATGATTTTCACAGGAGTTTTCGCCTTGATGGACGGACTGAATGCCTTCGGCTTACAATTA
The DNA here is from genome assembly GCF_025175645.1 of Peribacillus aracenensis. Classification (NCBI taxonomy): domain Bacteria; kingdom Bacillati; phylum Bacillota; class Bacilli; order Caryophanales; family Bacillaceae; genus Peribacillus; species Peribacillus aracenensis. Next base: position 29,570 of record NZ_JANZMJ010000014.1, on the reverse strand, counting down.
GGACCCGTGCAAACATTGAGTGATGTCCTTCCCCTTTCCGCCTACGGCATGGAGTGGATCATCCCTGCTCTCGTCGGTACAGCCTTCGGCCTGCTTCTCAGTCAATTTGGACAAACGGATCGAGCTGAAGAGTTGGAAATCGAAACACTATAATAATGAAGTAAGCAGGTGATTTTACGGGTCATCTGCTTATTTTTGTACACGTCTGCACTGCTTTATTTTGGAAATCTACACACATTTTTTGTTATGATGGGGTCAAAGGAGATGATAAGTAACATGTCTAAGCAAACCCGTATTGGTAAAACAGATCTGTATGTAAATCCGATTGGCCTTGGCACGAATGCAATTGGCGGACATAACCTTTTCCCTAATCTAAGTGAGGATACAGGAAGGGATGTTTTGAGAACGGCATTGGAAGAGGGGATCAACTTTTGGGATACAGCTTACATTTACGGTCCTGAGCGTTCAGAAGAACTTATCGGTGAAATCCTTAAAGAGAGTCGCAAACGCGAGGAGATAGTCCTTGCCACTAAAGGCGCACATAAATTTGCCGATGGCAACATCGTCTTTGATAACTCTCCGGCTTTTCTGAAAAATGCTGTGGAATCGAGTCTAAAAAGGCTACAAACGGACTACATCGACTTATTCTATATCCATTTCCCTGATGAGGATACCCCTAAAGATGAAGCGGTAGGTGCCTTAAAGGAATTGAAGGATGCAGGCAAGATCAAGTCGATCGGTGTCTCTAACTTTTCGTTCGAACAATTGAAGGAAGCTAATAAAGACGGCTATGTCGATGTGTTGCAATCCGAGTACAATCTATTCAAACGGGAGGCAGAACAAGACCTGCTGCCATATACAGCCGAAAATAATATTTCCTTCATTCCTTATTTCCCCCTTGCTTCCGGTCTGCTCGGCGGCAAATATAATCAGGAATCAACATTCGAGGACGGCCGGGCAAAAAGTCCGCTTTTCCAAGGACAAGCCTTTGTAAGCAACCTGCAAAAAGTGGAAGAAGTCCGGACGATTGCCAACAGGAAGCATACCGATGTCGCCGATGTCGTACTAGCTTGGTATTTAACTCGGCACTCGATAGATGTACTGATTCCCGGGGCGAAAAAGCCAGATCAGGTCACACGCAACTTACAAGCATTGGATGTCGATTTAATCATGGATGAAATCGCCGAAATCAGTGCCATTTTCGCTTAACATATATGTGAAAAAAGGCTGTTCAGCTTATGTTGAACGGCCTTTTTCTATTTATCCTGCTCTTTGGTTCATCCTTGTAAAAAAAAATTGACTACTAGTCTCGCTATATTGCTTAGGTACTCCTGTTTTGATATATTTAGTGAATATTCCATCAATTAAGGAAGAGGCAGTCTGATGAAAAAATCCATTGTTCTTATATTTCTTATCTTGGCAAATTTGTTTTGGGCCGGTAATTACATTTTCGGAAAATACGTTGTGACCGAACTTTCCCCGATTCAACTAACATTTACGCGATGGCTAATAGCCGTTTTCTTATTGTTTCCTTTAGCCCAATGGATCGAAAAGCCAAATTGGAAGAGTGTCTGGAAAGAATGGAGATTGCTGTTAGTCATGGGGGTGCTCGGAATCGTCAGTTATAATTTTTTCCTTTATTGGGCTCTGACCTATACAACTTCCATGAATGCCGCTCTTGTCAATTCCATGAACCCTGCCTTAATTGTGCTTTTTTCCGCTTTGCTGTTAAAGGAGAAAATTTCAGCCCTCCATGCGCTCGGACTTATCATATCTTTATTCGGCGTTTTATTGGTCTTGACAAAAGGGCACCTTCTGGATATTTTCCAGCTCACTTACAATAAAGGCGACTTATTGATGATCCTGGCGATTCTCGTTTGGACTTTCTATTCAATAATCGCTAAAAAACTAAAAAACATTCCGATCATCTCAGCCACTGCCGTTTCCGTATTTCTCGGATTGATTCTCGTCGCTCCATTCGCCATTGGCTCGGGAATGAACCCTGATTTAAGCGGTGAAGCCATCACGGGTCTCTTATATATTGGAATCTTCCCGTCTGTCGGTTCCTTTATTTTCTGGAATATTTCCCTTCGTCATATCAACGCTAGCCAGGCTGGAATTTATCTAAATCTGATTGCTGTATTTACCGCCATTCTTAGCCTGATTTTGGGTCATACCATTACCATCGTCCAAATCCTGGGAGGTCTTTTTGTCTTCATTGGCGTCTACCTGACAAGCAAAAAGAAAAAGGAATATCCGGCAGCTGTCACGAAGAACATGTAAAGAACATCCAGTAATTCACACCAACTATGCTTTCTTGTCTTTTCCCCTTGTCTATGCACCATGATTTACGTTATCCTTTAAAGAAGAAAATCTGAATGTAAAGGTGTGCTTTAGTTGAGGATCAATAAATTTATCAGTGAATCCGGAATTACCTCGAGACGAGGCGCAGACAAATGGATAGCCGAGGGCCGTGTGACGATAAATGGCACTGTAGCTGAGCTCGGCAGTCAAGCTGAACCCGGTGATGATGTTCGTGTCGATGGCAAGCCGATAAAAGTGGAACAGCAAAATGTCTATATTGCACTGAATAAACCGATAGGGATTACAAGTACTACGGAAAAACACATAAAAGGGAATATCGTTGATTTTGTAAATCATCCGCTTCGCATTTTTCATATCGGACGGCTGGACAAAGACTCAAGCGGTCTGATCCTTCTTACAAATGATGGAGACATCGTAAATGAAATCCTTCGTGCAGAAAACAAACATGAAAAAGAATACATCGTAACTGTGGATAAACCACTTACCTCTTCCTTCATTAAAGATATGTCATCCGGAGTGGAGATTTTGGATACAAAAACACTTCCATGTAAGGTTGAACAGTTGACCAAATATACATTTAACATCACTTTGATGCAAGGACTGAACAGACAAATCCGCCGAATGTGCTCCGCACTAGGATATGAAGTCCGTGATTTACATCGAATCCGGATCATGAACATCCATCTGGACGGACTGGCGATTGGACAATGGCGCGACCTGACAGAGGATGAATTGACGGAACTATTTAAGGAATTGGACTATACTCCAAGGCAAAGATAATAATGATGATGCCTCCAAACTTTCGGGGGCATCGCTTTTTTAATTTAGGAAGAATTTTTAGCAATCATTTGCTTTAAGTTTTGCGGATATACTCGTGAGCTTCATGCTTTTAATGATAATGAAAGGAATCTATTTTTCCTTAAAGACATTGATAACCAAAGCGGTTTTGCTTCTGAATCTACTCTTTTCCTGTCAATTACATCTAAGGGCTTTATTCTTTTAATTTCTCCTTCTGCGAAAGACCACTACTCGTTCGCTGTAAATTCTTCTAATGGCAAATCTCATGTTGGGATAAGCGGCCGCCACCAATCACACCAATTTTAAAGGTTTCCATGATTTCATCGATGGTTGCCCCGGCATTTAAGCAGCCTTCCATGTGATAGCAAATGCATTCATCGCAATGGCTGACTATTGATATGGCTAATCTGTACTTACTCTAACTGGCGTTTAAATACTTTACTGGCGAAGAAGTAAGCGATGACCATGATGCCGACGCACCAGGCAAGCGCGATCCAGATTTCGTTGCCAACTGACCCTTCATACAAGAAGGCACGAATCGCATTCACGATTGAAGTCACTGGCTGGTTCTCAGCGAACGCACGGACAATTTTAGGCATGGTTTCGGTGGGGACAAAGGCCGAACTGATAAATGGGAGGAAAATCAGCGGGTACGAGTAGGCTGTCGCCCCTTCCATGGAACCCGCTGTCAATCCAGGAATGACCGCCAGCCATGTCAGCGCCAACGTAAACAGCCCGAGTATCCCAGCTACCGCGAGCCAATCCAGGATATCAGCGCTGGAGCGGAAGCCCATCAAGAACGCGACGAGGATCACCACGACGACAGTAAGCGCATTGGATACAAGCGAGGTCAACACATGAGCCCACAATACCGACGAGCGCTTGATGGGCATGGTAATGAAACGCGCCATCAGCCCGCTCTTTACATCCGTAAACAGCCGCACGGAGGTGTAAGCGACGCCGGATGCGATAGCCATCAGCAATATTCCCGGCAATAAATAATTGACGTAGTTGTCCGTGCCTGCCTCTATGGCGCCACCAAACACGTAGACAAACAGCAGCATCATCATAATCGGCGTTATCGCAACCGTGATAATTGTATCCGGGCTGCGCATGATATTGCGCATTAAACGCCCTAGTAATACCCCTGTTTTGCTATTCATTTACATCTCCTCCTTTTTGCCGATGATCGCGAGGAAAATTTCCTCCAATGTCGGCTGCTTCTCGATGTACTCCACTTTCGCTGGCGGGAACATTTCCTTGAGTTCGGTAAGGGTCCCGGTCGAGATGATTTTTCCGCCATGCAGGATGGCGATACGATCCGCCAGTTGTTCGGCTTCCTCCAGATACTGAGTCGTCAGCAAGATTGTCGTGCCGCCGCCGGCAAGCTCCTTGACGGTATCCCAGACTTCAATCCGTGCTTCGGGGTCAAGCCCTGTCGTCGGTTCGTCGAGAAAAATGACTGCTGGCGCCCCAATCAGGCTCATGGCAATGTCAAGCCGGCGCTTCATCCCGCCGGAATATTTATCCGCCCGGCGGTTGGCCGCATCGGTCAGGCTGAATCTCGCAAGCAGATTGTCGGCGACTTGAGCGGCATTGGAAACTCCCCGCAGCTTGGCTATCATCAGCAGGTTTTCCCGCCCGGTAAGCATGCCGTCTAAAGCTGCAAACTGCCCTGTCAGGCTGATGCTCTGGCGAACATGATCCGGTTGACGCTGGACGTCAAAGCCGCAAATACCGACTTCGCCGCCATCGGCCTTCATCAAAGTCGAGAGGATGTTGACCGTCGTCGTCTTGCCCGCTCCATTTGAGCCCAGCAGTGCGAAAATTTCGCCACGCCGTACCTCAAAATCCACCCCCTTTAAGACTTCATTGTCTTTAAAGTTTTTTATTAACCCTTTTACAGAAATCGCTGCATTGCTCATACTTTTTTCCTCCTTTTAATAGCGCAGCAAAGCCGCTTGTAAGAACCCTAATTATCCTTCCGAGCGCCCTGAGGAACTATATTGCCTATACTCCTCTATTTAGTCTGACTGATAATCAGTATAACTTATTACCAGGTTAAAATATAACTGAATAGCGTTGGTGGCATTTCACATTTGTAACCAGCTATTCAGTCGGAATTATTTATTGAATTTATTTTTTCCCAATCGCTTCATGATACTTTCATTCAAATCTTCACGATACTTGGCGAAATAGGTTTTAGCATTTGCCACTAGTTCGTCGGCAAAGGACGCCACGTCGTCCCCAGTGATTTCCAGCACTTGTCTGCCTTCCGCCGCACCGGCTTCGAACAAATCGATTAATTCGTACTGCATGTGCAGCATATCCATCCCGTTGCCCGCCGAGAAATTCCACATGTAGTTTTGAATTTTCTTAAATACAAACTGGTAGTCCTCTGGCAGGGCTTCAACCCGTGCCATCATCATTTTATACTCTTTTTTATCACCCATCATTTTTTTGAACAATTCCATCATGTTATTTTTCCTCCTCTTTATAAAGCTGAACAAGATACTCCAAAAATATCGTACGGAATATCTTATGAAGCTAGATTGACTTTAAGACGTTGATTTTCGATGATACAAAATCCCATTTTTTCCAAAACAATTGAAGTTCCTGGCGGCCAGCTTCATTAAGTGAGTAAAACTTGCGGGGCGGCCCCATATCTGACGGTTTCTTCTCTATGTTCACCAGTTTTTTCTTTTCTAATCGCACGAGGATGGTGTAGACCGTCCCTTCCACGACTTCAGTAAACCCAAGCTCGTTCAGGCGACGGGTAATCTCGTACCCATAGGTTTCATGGCGGCTGATGATTTCCAGCACGCAGCCTTCCAGCGAACCCTTCAGCATTTCAGTTAAATTTTCCATGTTCAGCGCCTCCTCTATTTTGTGACTTAAATTAAGTAAAACTTAGTTCTGAGGGGAATTTTTACTGAATAGCTTTTGGGAAATCACGCTATTTAGTATTACTTATTACACCTAAACAGTAACACCGAGTAGCGGAGGTGTCAACTTTTTCTTAAAAATATTTTTGCCACTTCACTATTCAGTGCTGTCGGTATCCAGTGTTACTTACTACAAGGTATGCTGTAACACGCAGTAGGGTGACTGTCAACTTGATTTATTTTTTTTTAAAAAACAGTTATCTCCATTGGATACAGCCATCGTGAGTCGCACTTTTACTGGTGAGTTTCACGCTTTTACTCATGAATTCCACACTTATACTCGTGAATTCCACTTTTACTTGTGAATTTCACACTTTTACTGGTGAGATTCACGCTTTTACTCGTGAGTTTCACACTTTTACTCGTGAATTCCACTTGTACACGTGAATTTCACACTTTTACTCGTGAGTTTCGCATTTTTACTCGTGAATTCCACTTTTACTCGTGAGATTCACGCTTTACTCGTGAATTTCACGCTTTACTCGTGAATTTCACACTTTTACTCGTGAGTTTCACGCTTTTACTCGTGAATTCCACTTTTACTCGTGAGATTCACGCTTTACTCGTGAATTTCACGCTTTTACTCGTGAGTTTCACGCTTTTACTCGTGAGTTACACACTTTTACTCGTGAATTCCACACTTTTACTCGTGAGTTTCACGCTTTTACTCGTGAATTCCACTTTTTCAAGGGCCAAAATAAAAAGCAACCTGCAACAGGCTGCTCGTTATGGGCTACAAATTATACCCACCATAAATCAGTGGGGCTTTCGTTGATGAGTACAGTTTTCAGATTGGTAACAGCCCGTTGGAATCCTTCTTCAACTGACATCAGCGGATCTTCATGTTCGATGCTGACGACGTAATCGTAACCGTATGTGCGAAGGGCGCTCATGATGTCGGACCATTCTTGCAGGCTGTGGCCGCATCCTACAGAGCGAAAGTTCCAGGCACGGCTCTGAATATTTCCATATGGCTGCATGTCGGTTAAACCATACATATTGATGTTATCCTGATCCAAGTATGTGTCTTTTGCATGGAAGTGGTAGATTGCTCCCGCTTTCCCTAGGATTTTGATGGCCCCGACTGGTTCGATGCCCTGCCACCAAAGATGGCTTGGATCAAGGTTGGCGCCTATAGCATCAGATGTAGCTTCCCGCAGTTTTAACAAGGTGTAGGGTGTGTGGACGAGAAAGCCCCCATGCAGTTCAAGTCCGATTTTTATATTGTGCTCATCGGCAATGGCAGCTGCTTTTTTCCAATAGGGGATCAATTTTTCTTCCCATTGCCATTTCAGCACATTTGTATACTCATTCGGCCATGGGGCGACAGGCCAGTTTGGATATTTGGCTCCTTCGTGATCACCGGCTGTACCAGAAAAGGTATTGACTACCGGGACGTTCAGTAAGGATGCAAGCTTGATTGTTTTAATCAGTGTTTCATCACTTTCTTTAGCGAATGCTTCATCTGGAGAGATTGGATTGCCGTGGCAGCTGAATGCACTGATCGTTAATCCTCTTGTTTGAACGGCTTCGAGGTATTTTTGGCGTTTTTCTTCACTTTCCAGCAGTTCATCGAGCGGACAGTGGATATTGCCTGGATACCCGCCTGTACCGATTTCAACTGTTTTTAATCCGGAATCTGCGACATAATCAAGCATATCCTCGAATGATTTTTGAGCAAATAGCACTGTGAAAATCCCTAATTTCACAAGCCCCACCTCACCTTTTCATTAATTTATGCTCATGACCTTCCCACTTGCCGAGCTTTGATAAATGGCTTCGATTATTTTCGAAACTTTCATGGCTTCCGATGGCTTTACCAATGGTTCTGCCAGCCCCAGACAGCTATTAATAAAATTCTCTGCCTGCTGCAGGTCTGGTGTATCCTCACCTGGCATCCATACGGCCTCACTATTTAAAAGCATGCCGTGCTTAGCCTGGTTCAAGACCAGCGGGAACACATCAAGTCCGCCCTGCGTTCCGGATAAACTTAAAACAGTTGCTTCTTCACGTATATTAGCGGCCCAAGATGTTTCGAATAATAAAGATGCTCCGTTGGCAAATTTGATATATGCCGTGGCATGGTCATCCACTTCAAATACAGAGGCATCGAAATTCCCCCACAAATTGACTTGATCGACACCCTTACTGACATAATTATATGTCGAACCTACGATTTCAATCGGTTCTGGGTCATCCATCAGCCATAAAGCCAAATCAAGCAAATGGCAGCCGTAATCGATCACGCTTCCCCCGCCTTGCAATTCCTTGCTTGTAAACACTCCCCAGCCAGGGACTTTTCGTCGTCTGATTGCCTGTACACGCGCTACATATGGTTCACCGATTTCACCCGCCTGAATCATTTTCTTTGCAGCCTGGGCTTCCTTCATGAAGCGGTAATGATAAGCGGTCGATAAAACTTTACCCGATATATTTGCAGCCTCGGTTATTGCTAAACATTCCTCAGTTGTAATGGCCATTGGCTTTTCGCATAACACATGTACACCCGCTTGCAGAGCAGCAATGGAAATCTCCGCATGGAACTTGTTTGGCGTTGCAATCGTAACAGCATCCACTTCAGCAAACATTTCTTCATAATTGGTGAAAACCTTCTCGATATGAAATTCACGCGCCACTTCTCGCGCCTTCATTTCATCTATATCCTGAATGGCGTATAAAACCACTTTATCTTGAAATTTTTGAAAAGCTGGGATATGCCTTTTTTGGGCAATTCCGCCAGCACCGATAATACCCATTTTTAATTTGTACATGATGACTTTTAACCCCTTTATAAGCGGATGATTTTTCGGGATGCATTTGATTCCATCGCGCCAAGAATGACTTTTAATGATTTTAATCCTTCAACTCCTGAGACAAGTGGCTCCTCATTGTCCACCACACATTTTACAAAGTGGCTGATCACTTCGGAATCATGCTGTCCTTCTGAGTCATTAGTCTGGATGCTTCCTAATTGGATGGTTTCTGTCTTTCCATTATCATGATGGATGATCAGTGAGTATTTCGGATCGTCTTCAAGGCGCAATACCGCTTTTTCCGCATAAATGACCGTAGCATTGTCTTCTTTTGCATAAGACCAGCTGGCGGTAAGCGTTCCGATGATACCGCTCTCCGTCCGGAGGATACAGGCCGCACTGTCATCAACGTCTGTATTTTTCTTGGCAGTCGTTTCCACAAAGGCTCCCACTTCAACAAATTCTTCTCCAAGGATATACCTTAATAAATCAGCTTTATGAACGCCTAAATCGCCCATTGCACCAATGACTGCCTGATCCTTTTTAAAAAACCAGCTTTCCCGTCCGTCCACGCTCCAGGTTTCCGGCCCGGAATGTCCAAAAGCCGTCCGGAAGCTATAGACCTTCCCTACCTCCCCGCTATCAATAAGCTGCTTCGCTTTTTGATGAGAGGGAACAAAACGCTGATTATGACCAATCATTAGTATTTTGCCGCTTTTCGATGCTGCTGCATTCATTTTTTCAGCGTCTACTAAAGAAGTAGCCATTGGTTTCTCACAAAGGACATGCTTACCAGCTTCCAAGGCCGCAACTGTGATGCGTGCATGCAGGTAATTCGGGGTACATACACTGATCGCTTCAATCTCCTCATTCTTCAAAAGTTCTATATAATCAGTATATGCTTGCGCGCCATACCTTTGTGCCGCTGCATTCGCCCGGTCCGGTACAATATCACAAACGGCAATGATCTCCGTTTCCTGATGTGCAGCATACTCCGGAAAATGCCTGTTTTTTGCAATACTCCCGCATCCAATGACTCCTACCTTCACTTTGCCCATTTTGTTCTCTCCTTCACTTCAGCTCTTTGCCTGAGATGGATTCCAACGGTTCGGCTTTCCCGTAGTTCGTTACGATTCCAAATTCCGGCTTGACCCAATTAACGGCATTCTTAATCACTCGTTGAATCTCGGGATTATGGTAGGTAGGATATGTTTCATGACCTGGACGGAAATAGAAAATCCTCCCTTTTCCCCGCTGATACGTGCAACCGCTTCTAAATACCTCCCCGCCTTCAAACCAACTGACGAATATCAATTGATCTGGTGCAGGAATATCAAAATGTTCCCCGTACATCTCTTCCTTTTCAAGCTCTATATATTCTCCGATTCCATCAACGATAGGATGACTTGGTTCGACAACCCAGAGCCGTTCCCTTTCATCCGCCACCCGCCATTTCAAATCGCAAGTCGTGCCCATTAATCGTTTGAAGATCTTTGAAAAATGACCGGAATGGAGGACGATGAGTCCCATTCCCTCGAGTACTCGCTTGTGAACCCTTGCAATGATTTCATCCTGAACTTCATCATGTGCAACATGCCCCCACCAAAGAAGTACATCGGTTTGTTTCAGTGCTTCTTCGGTTAATCCATGCTCTTCTTCATCGAGAGTGGCGGTTCTCACCTCGACCTGCCCGCTTTGTAAAAAGCCGGCAATTGCACCATGGATACCATCCGGATATACTTTTGCTACTTCAGGCTTTGTCTTCTCGTGGCGAAACTCATTCCATACCAGGACTCTCATGAACAACCTCCTCCATACAAGATTCATTTCACGGCAACTTGCTTTGCATGTTTAACTATTACCTCTTTATTCATAACGCAAACGTTTGCGTTAGAGAAGATCAAAATATAAGAACATACTTTATCCCTTTAAAGTATGAATTTTCAAAAATAGTAGTGATAATCTATATTGTAAATTTATGTTAGTAAAAATCAAGCATTAATTGGTAAAACATTTCTACATTTTTCTTTTAATTTCCTTTTCGGCAACAAAATGCGACTCCCGCTTTATGATTTTGGTAGGAATGCTGATACTCTTTTCCATCATTTCCGGATTTGCAATTAGATCGAACACACATTTTGCCGCCTCATACCCTAACTGATACGTATGGATATCAACCGTTGTCAGCGGCGTACTTAAAAATTCTATGAATTCCGAGTGGTTAAAACAGACGACGCTTATTTGCTGTGGCACATTCAAGTTCTTTTCAGCCAACACTCCAAGCAAGAGAACACCCAATAAAAGATCCATAACCAAAAAAGCGGTTGGTGCCTCTTTCATTTCCAGCAATTCGTCAATCGCCTTTATTCCATCCGTTCGATTTAAAGGAATCAATTTGATATATTCCTGCCGTACATCCAACCCGGCCTGTTCCATCGCTTGTTGAAAGCCTGTCAAGCGGTCCTGGATCACCTCAAACTCGGGACTGCCCCCTAAAAAGGCAATTCGCTCATGTCCAAGATTGATTACAAACTCCGATACTTCCCTGGCCGCTTGAACATTATCGTTATCAATGAATGTGATACCGCTCATGTTCGTGCCTGGCTTCCCTATCAAAACGAACGGGAAGCCCTGCTTTAATAAGTATGGCACCACTTTATCGTCCTTTTTAGAATACAAAACAATCATCCCATCAACTCTTCTGCCCTGAACCATCTTCACGACATCCTCAAAGATGGCATCCTCCGTCTCCCCGGTTGTCAGAGAAAGACTGTACCCTTCTTTATTACAAAAATCGCCGATGCCTCGGATCACTTCTGGAAAAAAGGGATTATAAAGTGATTCCCTCGCCGAACTTTTCATGACGATCCCAATGGCCTTAGTTGACTTCGTGACTAAGTTCCGGGCATTTTCATTCATATGATAGCCCATTTCTTTTAATACCTTACGTACTTTACGCTTTGTCTTTTCACTGATTGTCGGGCTGTTATGGATTACACGCGATACCGTTGATGGAGCGACATTCGCTTTTTTGGCAACGTCTTTTATAGTAACAGACAAATTCATCAACACTCCCCGTTCACCGCACATGGTTTAATATTCCCTATATTTAAATAGTTATTTAACGGCTCCATCTGCAATTCCTTTGATAATTTGCCTCTGTGCAAAAAAGTACGCAATGATGACTGGAATGATGGATAAAGTAAGTCCAGCCAAGGCAAGATGCCATTGCTTCGTATATTGACCGAAAAAGAAGAATAATTTAAGCGGAATGGTCTCCGATCCCGCTCCGCCAATAACAAGGGATGGCAGCAAATAGTCATTCCATATCCAAATGACATTTAAGATGCCAACTGTAATCGACATCGGTTTTAATAATGGAAAGATGATATACCAAAATACCTGAAACCGGTTAGCCCCATCAATCTTTGCTGCCTCATCAAGTGAGATGGGAATCCCTTTTAAGGTACCATGATATAAGAATATGGAAAGACTGCAGCCAAAACCTAAATACATGAAAATCAGTCCGGCCTTGTTCAACATCCCTAGCTGTCCGAATTGGGCAACGAGCGGTATCATCACAGACTGAAACGGAATTAGCATGGCTGCTACAAACACGAAGAAAAGCAGAGAACTTATTTTACTTTTGTTTCGGGAAAGGGCGTATGCTGCCATCGCAGAAAAAATGATGATGATGACTACACTGACGCCCGATATCAATAAGGAATTGAATAAAGTCCGGAGGAAATCCAATTGCTCGAAAGCTTGAATGAAGTTTTCGAATGTCCAGGTTTCAGGCAGTCCCAGCGTATCGGCAAATATATCCCGTTTCATTTTGAAAGCATTTACAAGCATTAAATAAAACGGAGTGAGCCATAATACGGCCAAAATGAATCCGATGAATCCAATCAGCCACAATTTCCATTTTCCCCTCATCACAGCTCAACCTCCCGTTTTTTATTGAAATAGACCTGTGTCAGTGAAACAACCGCCACGATCACGAAAAAGATAACGGCTTTTGCCTGTGCATATGCCATATCGTTTTCGGTGAAGGCCGATTTTACAATGTTCATCGCAACCATTTCAGTTGAATTATAGGGAGCTCCATTCGTCAAAGAAAGATTTTGATCATAGATCTTGAACGAGTGGGAAAGCGTCAAAAACAAACTGACGGTAAAAGCGGGTGCCACTAGTGGAAAAGTTATATGGCGAAAACGCTGGAAGCTGTTAGCTCCATCAATTTTTGCCGCTTCGATCAAGTCTTCAGGAACAGCCTGCAAATAGGCAATATAAATAATCATGATATATCCGGCCATTTGCCATGATGTTAAAATGATCAATCCCCAAAAACCTGTATCAGTCGTTGATAACCATCCATTAAATGCTTCGATCCCAGTCAAATCACCAATCGCACCGAAGACCTTAATAAAAATGAACTGCCAAATAAAGCCCAGAATCAAACCGCCTATTAAATTGGGCATAAAGAAAACCGTCCGCAATATGTTGCTTGATTTAATTTTCGAAGTCACGATGAGAGCCAAACTTAATCCGATGATATTGATTACCACAATTGCCGCTACGGAAAATTTAATGGTGAACCAAAATGTATCAAGGAACCCTTTATCCGTAAACAAGTCCATATAATTCTTAAGACCGATGAAATCCGGCGTCCCTAAACCGTTCCAATTCGTAAAGGAATAATAAAATCCGTAGATGAGTGGCACGATCACAACCAAAATGAGTGCAGCAAGAACAGGTGTCAAAAACAGCCAATATGCGGCATCCCGATTTCTCAACGAAACCGACCTCCTTGAAATGATTTAATAGTTAATGGTTTTAGATCATGACTGGGTTATTTGATGAATCCCTTGTCTAGGCAATTTCCCTAAGTGACTTTTCTATAACAAGGAACAACCAATCGGCACAGTTTTCATGCCGATCGGTCACTTGCATTTCCCAATACTTATTTGCTATGAATCTTCTCCCAATTTTCAATGTTCTGTTGGACAAGTTCCTCCCAAGTCAATTTACCGGTTACGTATTTTTGGACACTTGCCCCAAGATCATCGTTCCAACCAACCGGATATCCATTAAACACCCAGCCAATCGTGTTTCCTTCTTGGGAGTATTTATAAATTTCTTTTGAAATTGGATCGGCAATTTTTTCGACATCATATCCTTCATATGCAGGAATGAATTTAAAGTCTTCCAAAACGGCCTTTTTCCCTTCCTTGGATGTATACATCCAGTCGAGGAACTTCTTCGCTGCTTCTTGTACCTTTTCATCCGATTTCTTGTTCACTGCCCAATAGTTCGGTACGCCGACCGGCATGCCTGCAGAGTCTCCATTTGGAATCGGGATGATGCCAATTCCCTTTTCAGCTAACTCAGGGTCCATATCATATACTGTGTTATACACCCAGTTGCCTTGCTGAATGATCGCAACCTTTTCAAGTGAGAACAGCTCTTCCACTTGTTGGGAGTAATCGAGACTTGCTGTCGGCTGGACGGAATATTTATTTTGGATATCGACCAGTTGTTTAAACTTGTCACCATCCGTGAATTTAACCGTTGGAGCCTTACTTGCCTCTAACACATTCCCATCAAACTCCGGTGCTAAGAAAACATTGGATAAATGGTTACCTGTCACCCACTTCTCTTTGACCGGATAAGCGAAAACTGCATCGATTTTCAATTTGTCTTTTTGCGAATCCATTTTCTTGACTGCCGCCTCTAAGGCTTCATAACTTGTAATTTCATCAGGATTAATTCCGGCTTCTTTAAATATCCGCTTGTTATAAATCAAGCCGTATCCTTCCTGGTTAAATGGAAGTCCAAGGACTTGCCCGTCCTCTTCCACGCCATCCAAAGTGCCATCAAGTGCTGCAGCAGCAGCCTTCGTATCCTTTAAATCCGTTAATCTATCTTTATATTGTTCGACATCCACCGGTCCGCCAATGTTAAAGACCGCCGGCTCCTCACCTGAAGCGAACTTTGCCGTAATGGCTGATTTATAATCATTTCCGCCGCCAACCGTCGATACCTTGATCTTTACATCTGGATTCTCTTTTTCGTATTGTTTTGCCAATGACTCGAATTGCGACTTGAATTCTACCTTGAATTGAAATATATCCAGCGTCACGACATCCTTTGAGTCGCTATTTCCACCAGTTGAGGAGGAGCATCCAGCCAAAATCACACTAAAAACTAATAAAACAGTAAGAATTCCCCCGTACCATTTTTTACGCTTCATGCCTACCGACTCTCCCTTTTTCATAAGATTCATGCAATTTTAAGAAAACGTTTGCATAAAATAGTAAAATAAAAGCCTTTCATTCTATAAAGATCATGGTCTATCGTACTTCTTTTACATCACCTCCTCACAGAAATTTTTGCAAACGTTTACATTTATGCGCTTTATATTACCACCAAATTCCATACTTTACAATAAAATTGTAGTATATTGTAAAAAAAGGATATCATGAACTCTCTTAATCTAATTATATGATTCAGAAACCTATGATTATTCCTTTATTCGATTATTTATTGTACGGGCATTTTCATTCATGGCATTGCCTACGAAAAAAGGGAAACCCGTCGGTCCCCCTCTTTTCACTTCAATATCATCTTCACATTGGATGAACCGTATTCATCCTTCAATTCATAATATTTATCGCTTGCTTGTCCAAATTCTTTAAACACACCGCTAATGATCAATTCATTCGTTTCCTTATCAACGACACTGTACTTGATCTTGCTTTTCCCGAACTTTCTGTCATCCACTTTTAAAAGGATCATCTTGAACACCTCCACATTTAATGGCTGCACTCCTCAGGGTGTGTGGTTTCTTACTTACATAATATAACAAAATATTAGCAATTTACAGATTTTTGGCATTGCAAAATAAAAAAGCCTATTAGGCCTTTTCATTCGCATATACCATATCCGCCTCACAAATCGCATCAGGACTTCGAGATATCCAGGAATCCTTCACCAAATACGTCCCTAACATCATGTATCGCTATAAAAGCATTGCTATCCGTCGACTGCACTATTCTCTTCAACTTTAGTACCTCTTGCTTACTTATAACGATATATAAAATATCCTTGGATGCCTTTGTATAGTATCCATGACCACTAAAAACAGTGACTCCCCGGTCCATCAATTCGGTTACTTGTTTTGCAATCTGGTCCGCTTCATTTGAGATGATGGTAATCGCTTTTTTCGGGTTCAATCCCTCAATGATGAATTCCATCGTTTTTGTTCCAATATAAAGCATAAGGATAGTGAGCATCAGGCCTTCTGCACCAATGATGAAATAAGATGAGAACGCAACGATCAAATCGAAAAACAGAAGTCCATAGCTTAAGCTCCATCCCAAATACTTATTCGTAATTCGGGCCAGAATCGTCGTACCGGCAGTAGTGCCTCCGACACGAATGATCATGCCAATTCCTGCACCGGCAAAAACTCCGCCAAATATCGCATTGATGACCAATTCATCTGAAGAAATCGTCCAACTTTCGGTTAAATGAAGGAAAAGTGAATTAAATGCAACGGCTATGATTGTATATACCGTTGTCATTTTCGACAAATATTTATAACCGACGATGAGCAGGAAAGCGTTAATGATCAAACTTAACAGCCCTGGTGACCATTCAAAAAGATAAAATAAAATGATGGTTATCCCCGTGACTCCCCCCTCACCAAGTTCATTTGGAATGACGAAAAGATTTATTGCCAAAGCGAAAATAAAAGCTCCTATTAATATAAAGAAAACATCTAAAGAAATCTTTTTCATATTTATTACCCTTCCTTTATGTAATGGTTAATGTGAATTCGGTAATTTCACTGCTCTATAGTAACATGGAATTCCATTTAATCCTTCAAAGATTTGAAGGTTTAACAAAAAGACTACCTTGGAAGTTAGATTATCTTCAATGAACGGGCTTAATACATACAAATGGGACTAATTTTCACTAAGCTCTTTTATACATTAGCTTAACAAAGCCGCTGCCCTTTCAAATATCATTAGCCTCCCTCGCCCAAAATTTATTTTTATGTTAGTTTCATGTTTCTCTACTTGGTTCAAATAACCAACCGCACGCTTTTGATATGTGTCTTTTTTTGACCTTTGATTACTTCCAGATTGGATTTTTAATTTATTATCAGTCCTTTTTCAAGGCTTGACAGTTTCATTGGGTCATGATTAGAATATTTTATATGTTAACCTATATTTATTTTAGTTAACATATAAAAAGGAGAATGGGCATGCGCAGTGAAAAACAATTACCTTGTTGGGAAGAAAAAATAAAGAAGGAACTGGCTTATTTAGAAGAGATATCGCAAAAGCGTGAACTCGTATCGACGGCATTCGCCGAGCAGACATGGCTTATGATCAATGGGTGCAGGATGCTGAATCTAGCTTCTAATAACTATTTAGGATATGCAGGGGATGATCGGCTGAAAAAGGCGATGGTGGATGCAGTACATACATATGGTGCAGGAGCAACGGCTTCACGTTTAATTATTGGCAATCATCCCCTTTATGAGCAAGCTGAACAAGCTCTTGCCGATTGGAAGAAAGCCGAGGCGGGACTCATTATCAACAGCGGATATAACGCGAACCTTGGAATAATATCCACCCTGCTGTCCCGAAACGATATTATTTATAGCGATAAATTGAATCATGCAAGCATTGTCGATGGAGCTCTTTTAAGCCGTGCAAGGCATATACGCTATCGTCATAATGATTTAGATCATTTAGAAGCATTTTTGAAAAAAGCACCAATTGAAGCACGTAAATTAATCGTGACGGATACTGTCTTCAGCATGGACGGTGACTTTGCTTATCTCGAAGACCTCGTTCGGTTAAAGGAACGTTATAACGCAATATTAATGACAGATGAAGCGCACGGAAGCGGCATCTACGGTAAAAACGGTGAAGGTTATGCCGGTCATCTCCAACTTCAAAATAAAATAGATATCCAAATGGGAACATTCAGTAAAGCGCTCGGTTCATTCGGTGCCTATGTCGTCGGAAAAAAATGGCTAATCGACTATTTAAAAAATCGCATGCGCGGATTCATTTATTCAACTGCACTTCCCCCGGCCATTCTCGGTGCCATAAAAACAGCGATTGAACTTGTACAGCAAGAACCAGAACGCCGCTCACTGCTCCAAACACATTCAGAACACTTTAGAGAAGAACTCACATATAACGGGTTTAATATTTGCGGAAGCCGATCACAAATTGTTCCTATCGTCATCGGGGAAAACGAAAAAGCGATGGAATTTGCCGCACGTTTACAGAAAGAAGCAATTGCAGCTATTGCTGTCAGGCCGCCGACCGTTCCTGAAAATGAGGCGAGAATCCGGTTTACCGTAACAGCTCTCCACGATAAAAAAGAGCTTGATTGGGCAGTTGAAAAGATTTCAATCATTGGAAAGGAAATGGGTATTATTGAATGAAACAGCCGAACTTAGTCATGCTTCCTGGGTGGGGAATGGAAAAAGGCGCGTTTGAACCGTTAATCAAACCGCTGTCAGATGTATTCCACCTTTCATTTATAGAATGGAGAGATATGAAAGCACTAAATGACTTTGAAGAAAGAGTCATAGACACAATCGCTACCATCGATGGTCCAGTTTATATACTGAGCTGGTCATTAGGATCACTAGTATCACTTGAACTTGCA
This sequence comes from Peribacillus aracenensis, assembly GCF_025175645.1. NCBI lineage: Bacteria > Bacillati > Bacillota > Bacilli > Caryophanales > Bacillaceae > Peribacillus > Peribacillus aracenensis. Next base: position 11,050 of record NZ_JANZMJ010000014.1, on the reverse strand, counting down.
AGTTCGTATCGAGAAAAAATAAAAGGTTTTATCCTTTTTGGTGCAACAAGTCGGTTTATAACAGGAGAGAATTATTCATTTGGCTGGGATCCACGAATGATCGAGCGCATGAAGAAACAGCTACAACGCAATAAAGAGAAGACTTTGGCTTCTTTCTATGAAGCGATGTTTTCCGAAGCTGAAAAAGAAGAAGGTTTATATCATCAATTCATCAAGACCATTCAAAGCGAGTTTCATGGAGATGATGTGTTTTCGCTTCTTATTGGCTTGAATTATTTACTTCAGAAAGATGCTAGAGCAAGCCTCAACAGGATTGAAGCCCCCTTTTTACTGCTTCATGGGAGGGAAGACAACATTTGTCCACTCGAAGCCTCATCTTTCATTAAAGAAAACCTCGGTGGGAAAGCCGAGTTTCATATTATCGAAGGCGCTGGCCATACTCCGTTTTTCACAAGACCACAGGAATGTATGCAGCAGATAAAAACATTTATTCAAAAGGAGTACACTCATGATTGATAAGCGATTGTTAAGTAAGCGGTTCAGTGAACATGCGAAAACATATGACGCATATGCCAATGTTCAAAAAAACATGGCAAAACAATTAGTGGATTTTCTTCCTGAAATAAACACCAACCATGTAACCAATATTCTTGAAATTGGCTGCGGCACTGGTTACTTAACCAGGTTACTCGTCAAAATATTCCCTAATGCTGCTATTACGGCTGTTGATTTGGCACAAGGAATGGTCGAAGTGGCGAAAGGAATGACAGATGAGGAACGTGTTACATTTTTATGTACGGATATCGAAGAAATGGCGCTTAATGAACATTACGACTTGATTATTTCCAATGCAACGTTTCAATGGCTGAATGATCTTCCTGCAACCCTTGAAAAACTGTTTACACGATTAACGGCTGAAGGAAGCCTCATATTTTCAACGTTCGGAATAGATACCTTTCAAGAGCTTCATATGTCATATGAACAGGCGAAGGACAAGCTTCAGCTAGCCATTGATAGTTCACCAGGTCAAGTGTTTTATTCTCTAGAAGAATTATCCAAAATTTGTGAAGAAGCAATCTCTTTTTCATCAGCAGTTCCAATCGAGATAACAAAAATGGAAGAGTTTGAACTGGAGTACTTTCAGACAGTACGTGAATTTTTCACTTCAATTAAAAAGATTGGTGCGGCTAACAGCAACAAAGAAAACTACTGCCAGCGCCCTTCCTTTTTTCGAGAGTTAATCAACATATACGACAAAGAATATCGAAATGAATCAGGTGTGAAAGCAACCTATCACTGTTTGTTCTTTAAGATAAAAAAATATGATCAATCCGAAGATAACTCTGGGATACAAGCAAAATATTATACATGATTGCAGGCCCGATTGACCAAGTTCCAATCCAAGCGATTTCTGCCGCCTCTCATTTGGAAAGGCGGCGACTATTTAATGATCAGCTCATGAGAGTGTGTTTTATAACTTCATCCAAAAACCTTGCCATCCGTGATATTGACCACTCGATCACATAAATCCAACATTCTTTCATCGTGCGTTACCATGATGGCCGCTTTATTTCTTGACTTCACCTCATGTGCAAGCATTTCAACAACATCCCTGCCCCTTTTGGAATCAAGACTTGCGGTTGGTTCATCCGCTAAAATGATTTCTGGATCATTCATCAGCGAACGGGCGATGGCTACACGCTGCCGCTCACCGCCCGACAGTGCTTCCGGCAAGTGATCTGCCCGATGTCCAAGTCCAAGGTGGCCAAGCAATTCTTCCGCTTTTTTCATGTTTTTTTTATCCCGCTTGCCAATCAGTTCAGAAAGTAGCAAAAGCTGATCCCGTACGGTGAGATATGGCACAAGATTCGATGATTGGAATACAAACCCGATCTTTTCAAGGCGTACTCTAGTCAATTCCTTTGGGGATAGAGTTGTAATATCCTCATCATTCAGCAGTAAGCGGCCTTTGCTCGGAGATAGTAAGGCACCTGCTATCGAAAGAAAAGTACTTTTTCCTGAACCTGAAGGACCCACGATGGCGACGAACTCCCCCGCCCTCACATTCAGGGAAATATTATCAAGGGCTGTCACCTTATTATCGCCTTCCCCATAAATCTTACTGACGTTTTCAAATAATAGTTTATCCCCCATCATGATACCCTCCCTATCGCTTCAATCGCATCTATCTTCGCTACTCGGTATAGTGATAGCAGTGAACCCAATACGGATACAACCAAAAGTAACACGGAATATTTAACCACCAAATCGGTACTCAATTCAAATGGCATTCCTTCTGGCATGATTACTGTGACTCCATATGTCAGGGCAACACTGATGGCTATGCATGTCACGGCAAGCAACATTACTTGACCAACAATACTTTTTGCCAGGTAGCCCGTATTGGCCCCAAGTGCTTTAAGGACTCCAAATTGATTCGTCTTCTGCAAGGTAATCACATAAAAGAATACAGCCAAAACGAATGCTGCGATGACAAACAAGAAGGCAATCATCATCGTCAACGTACCCTGTTCCTCTTTGTAGCCTGGTATACTCTGAAGTGATTCTTCTTTTGAAATGAGCGTTAGTCCTTCAGGCAATGATTCACGTACATTTTCTTCTGCCTTCGAATCCATTTGCACGGCTATTGTGCTGATTGAATCTTTCTCTTGATTTTTCAATGCAGGATTAATCTCCTGCCACCCCTTAACATTCATGTAAACTACCGGTGAGTGGCTGTAAGACTGCTTTTCAGTAAATCCAACAATGGTGAAAACCTTACCTGATAGGTCATCTTTAAGTGAATCACCCAATTTATACCCCACTTCTTTTAAAGAACGATCTGCTACCACTTCACCTTGTTTCTCATTGTCATAGTTCGTTCCTTCAATGACCTTCGGTGCTAAAATACCACTGGCTTCGGTCGCAAAAATGGTGACATCCGTTTTCTCCGATGAGCCGATTTTATTCAATGTGGTCATCATTTGCCCCAGACCTTCGGCTGCTTTAACATCCGCCGAAGCCCGGATTTCATCCAGCTTCTCCATGGATATGATCGATCGGTTCAATTTATTTTTGGAGTCATGCTCCATTACGAAATAGTCAGCCTTCATGTTTTGTATGGATGAAGCATTATCCGAAGAAAGCCCATTAGCTAATCCTGAAATGATAAAGACAAGCAAAGCGACCAATACCATGATCAGTCCAATCAGCAGATAACGTAACTTTGAATGCTTTAGTTCACGTATTGCCAAAAACATTATTTCATCTCCCATTCCTTCTGTTTACCAATCAAGTCCTACTTGATTCGGTATGACCCGATTGTAAACAATCAATATGAATGGAAGATGAACAACTGATTACATAAGGGGCAACCGTATATAAAAAGTGGTCCCTTTACCGAGTTCGCTTTGAACTTCGATCGTTCCCCCATGAAGTTCAACCGTCTTCTTCGTAATCGAAAGTCCTAATCCGCTTCCTGTTTCACTCCTGTTCCTCACTTTGTCGACTTTATAAAACCGGTCAAAGATATAAGGGAGGTCTTCTTCCGGAATTCCCATACCCGTATCCGCAATCATCACTTCAACAGCACTGCCTATTTTTTTTATCCGAATATTGATCGAACTGCCGCTTTCCGAGTATTTAATGCTATTGGTTATCAAATTCGTCCATACTTGATTCAAAAGTTTCTCATCTGCAGAAATGGAGGTTGAAGGCAAATCCATTTCGATCACCATCTCTTTTTCCCGCCAATTCCATTCCAGCATGAACAACACTTGCCGTATTTGTTGCGCTAAATCGAATTGGGACCGTTGCAGCGGATCATCCACTTTATCCAACGAAGCAAGCATGAGCAGCTGTTTGCTTAACAACGACATGCGCCTGCTTTCTTTTTCAATAATGGACAAGTACTGATTTCTTTGTTCTTTTGTTAATTCCTCCGATTGAAGTGTTTGGGAAAAACCTTGGATGGATGCAAGCGGAGATTGAATTTCATGGGATACATTCGATACGAACTCCTGCCTCATATCATCCAACCGTTGGATACTATGAGTCATTTTTGAGAAATGCTGTGCCAAATCCCCTATCTCATCGCTTCGGCTGACATTCAATTCACTACTATAATCCCCATCGGCGATTCTTTTTGTAGCTTCCGTTAATTTCGTAATCGGCTTAACGATGAAACGCGTGTTAATGATTACAAATAAAAAGCTGAGAAGGAGCGTGAGTACAAGCAAAACTGCAAGGAAAAAGCGGAATTCACCAAACTGCAGCTCTATATTCGGCCTTACAAACAATGCATGTTTTTCACCATTGACGTCCATCGGGACCCCAATGCTATTAATCAATACATCTTCAAAAAATCCGGTAATAAATAAACCATTATTATAATGGGCGATCCCTTTATAGGTCTTCCCGTTCAAAACTGCAGAAATCGTGTCTGGATCCAATGCCGTTTCCCGAAACGGCTCACCGTATAAAGTTCCTTCACCTTGCTCATTAAATAGATACATTTGATAGTGCAATCCTGCAATATGATTTAAATACGCATCAATATCCTGATCAGGATTTTCCTCATATAAGGAGACAATATCATTTGCGACTTTCTTTATCTTCTCACCATTGTTGGGTTTTTGAACCTGATGATAATAAACATTGGAAATTAAAAAAGCGATGACACTGGCAAGCACCATGATTAAAATGGTTTGAATAACTATCCTGAAATAAAGTGTTTTCACTTCTTGTTGACCTCCAGTTTATAACCTAAGCCACGGACAGTCGTTATAACAAAATCATCGGTCCGCCCCGCAAAACGTTCCCTTAACCGTTTAATATGGACATCGACCGTCCGATCATCCCCTTCAAAATCAGCACCCCATACCAATTCAATAAGCTGCTCACGCGTAAAGACTTGATCAGGAAAGCTCCCCAGCTGAGCTAGCAGCTCGAATTCCTTAAGCGGCAGGAGCAGCGTATTCCCCATTATTCGAACTTCATAACTTTTACGGTCAATGACCGTTTGATTCAATGAGATGGATTCAGAATTCACCATACGGTACCTTCGCAATAGCGCTTTTATCCGGAATAGAAGTTCCCGTGGCTCGAATGGCTTCACGAGGTAATCATCCGTACCCGCAAAATACCCCTTTTCCTTATCGATAAGTTGATCTTTAGCTGTCAATAAAATGACCGGCAGATCATATTGATCCCGGATTTCCTTACAAAGATCCAGTCCGTCTTTAAACGGCATCATAATATCGACAACCGCCAGATGGATCCGTTCCCTCTCCAATATCAAGGAAGCTTCATTCCCGTCCTTTGCTTCCGATACCATGTATCCTTCCTTTTCCAAGTGAAATTTAAGCAACTCCCGAATATGCCGATCATCATCCGCAATTAATATATGTATCAAAGAAACCACATCTCCACTTCTTTTATAGCCCTAGCTAAACTTACAATAGCAATAATTGATCCTGTAAAACAACAAATACTAATTCAATCTCCAGTTCCTTATTAACTAGTTTGCCACTAATATACAGCACCCTCTTATTTTTTTATTAATGGATAAAATCGTAAGGAAAAATAATTCGATAAGAACAGAAGTATCATAATATTGTTGATGAATAAAAAAGCCGATTGAATAATCGGCTTTTTGTATGTGAATCAACCATCCCCACCTTTGAAATTCAAAGGAAAATATCGATGATTATGGGTTCAATTCATATGGAATATTTTAAGCTTTCATACTTAAAGGGTGATTTCCCATTCCCCGATAGATGAACTGATTGCCCTTGTTGGGAGTATTTTTTTGAACTACCTGCTATACTACTAGATAAAAGTAAGTTATGGAATTTGCTAATGATTCGGGTTATAGTAATTGATATCATTTTAAGGATGAGGAATATAATGTCACCAAAAATAAAATCTTCAAGAAAAATTGCTAAATATTCACTAATGATCATGGGAGCGGGTTATATTGCAACCACTCCATTTCAAGGTACGTTGCCGCTGGATTTATTACATGGAGGGTTTGAGGCAGGATTAGTTGGTGGTCTGGCAGATTGGTTTGCAGTCACTGCATTATTCAGGCACCCGCTTGGATTACCGATTCCCCATACAGCGCTTTTGCCCAACAATCGTAAAAGAATGACAAATGCACTTGTTTCGATGCTAAAAAATGACTGGCTTTCTAAGGAAAGTATTCAAGACAAAGTAAAACATGTTCCTTTTACAGAAAAATTGATTCCCATTTTAGTAAAAGAGGTACAAAGTGATACTTTTAGAAAAGTCCTGATTAAACTTACCAAGCAATTGATTTGTTATATAGATATAGAAAAGATTACACCTTTCGTGGCAAAAAAAATTGAAGCATCACTTTCTAACATAGACATGGGCAAGATTCTTCATCTAGTAAGTTCAGAGTTACTTAATGAACAATTCGATAAGAAGGCTCTGGATCATGTTTTGAAAAAAGCGGAAGATTGGTTAAGGAAAAAACAAACCAGCCGTCGACTTGGCACTGTTTCCATGGATGTACTAAGCAAGATTGAACTGGATGGCATGCTTCAGTTTGCCGTCAAATCCATTCAAAGTCTGCTTAACGAAGAGAAACTTGGGAATATCATACAAAACCTTTTGTTAAGTGTCGTAAATAATTTACAAAACGAGAAAGAACCAAATAGAGAGGCTTTAATCTTATATATCCGAAATGAGATACAAGGCATTAACCATAACCGGGAACTGTTAGAAGGAGTTGAAAAATGGAAAAAACAACTTCTGACAAAATGGGAACCTGAAGCGACAATAATGGGAAGTCTACAACAAATTCAACAAGATGCGTTAGATTTCGTAGAAGGTGAACATTTCATGGATACTTACCTGACTCCAATGATTCAGCACGTACTGGACAACATAAAAGAGAATAGCACGAACATCGATCAATGGATACAGAAACAAATTACTGTTCTCATTGAAAAAAATCATACGCAGATCGGCAAGCTTGTACAGGAAAATTTAGATAAGCTAGACAATGAAACACTGATTGATATGATGGAAAATGGTGTAGGAAAAGACTTACAATGGATTCGTGTGAACGGAGCGGTCTGTGGTTTTATAATAGGGCTTATCCTAACAGGTGCACAGGCTCTGCTTAGGCTGTTATAATTCTTGCACCTTCGGCCGATATTGTAACGGGAGAATACTGTCTTTCCTAACTCAACTGGGGCTGATTCGTTGACTTTAAATTCCTTATACAATTAGTTTGCCACCAATATGCAGGATCCTCTTTTTTTCGAAAATGAAGAGATAAACAAAAAGCTAGCCAAGGTTTTCAAGAACCCCTTGGCTAGCTTTTCCTTTTGTACAACATATTAATCAAAGCCCCACTAAAGCAGGGCTTCAATTAACTAAGGTTTGAATTGCTGATCACTAAGCCAGCCATCAATATGATCTAAATTAAAAATCAGCAAATTATCGATGGGTCTGAGATGGGGTATCTTTTTATTTAATATTAGATCATTGATTTCCTCTTCGGTAATTGGATAATTTACCGACTCAAGGTAAATTATTAAACTTTTTATACCATAGGCTTTCCTCATTTAATCACCTCCCACCAAATTCTCCTTATTCAACATAAAGAAAACTTAGTGCTAGATATTAAATGAAAGACCGCTCAATACTTTATACCCGCTTTTTGAACGAATAATCACTTTTACTTTATGTAAAGAACTAACGAAAGGCGTTTAAATGAGGAAATTAATCTAATGAATAGGGCTTCTTCTAACTCGATTATCTCCACTTCATCCCATTCTACAGATTTGGAGTACACCATATCTTTTTTATCATTGGTTATTAATTCAATAGCTCCCACTGTATACGATTCTATGAATCTCTACTCTTTCCCATTATCAACTAATTTACAGCTAGGAAAAATAAAAACACCATCTATTTCTAACTCTCCCTTTTTCAGATTACTCATCACTTAACCTCCTTCATGTATCCTGTATCTCTACTAAAGTCTTACTGATCGTTATACATATAATCTAACGAAAACGGTTTTCGCTCTTCTATTATTTCAACTTCATCTAAATTAACATTTTTATAATACAGATATTTATCTGTACGTTCAAAGCCATACTTTTCGGCGAGTTCCAAATGAGGAGTTGATAGAATAATTTTTCCATTCTCGCCATTAGAAACTCCAAACAACTCTCCTTTATATTTTGCATAAGAATGAATTAAAAATAGCTTTTCTACTTTTTTTAAGGAAATAACTTTTGTATAAATATAATCTTTATAATGGATAAATCCATAATTCAGGTCTTCCTTATTATTGCTTATTAGTTCTATAAAGCCTTCTCTTTTTGATAGAGTCCTGCATCGAAAGAACCGCCTTTTCCAAATTAAAATTATCAGTTATACTATTCCCCTATAATATTAGAAGACCTTAACAAAAATTTGTTAAGGTCTTCTTAAGTAGCTCAGTATTTATATTCGCTTACTACAATAAATAAACAAATAATTTCCAGCCCCAAATCGCATAATTAATTATCCAACTTCATTATATATTCTCTAATTTCTCCCCTTGGTATAACCTTCCTACTTTCAGGTAAATCTTCAAATATTAATATTGGTTTTTTCACCTCAATCATCATTTCTATGTCGTCAAGAGGCACGTCCTTTTTAAATACAAATTGCTCTTGCTTTTCGAATCCAAAGCAGTCTACATCATTACTATCCATACTAAATAACGAAATCTCATTTTCATCCAAGATATGCCTGCCTATTGAATAAGGGCCAAACTCTTTCCCCTTATAAGTCACTAAAAAATCTAGCTCATAAGCAAAATTCACTTCTTCTACAGCCACTACCTTGATATATAGATGAGGATGTTTATTCCCTGCTAAATCAATAAGTTCTTGAAATCCTGGATCTGGTGTATTACTTCTCAGCCTTAACATGTTATTTCGAATATTCAAGTGATAATCCTTTTGATTATATGTTGCATATTTCAAATTTTATTCACCTCATTTTCTAGGTAGCCATTCCATAATATCTCCATCAAATATAAAACTCATATGTTGTTCACCAGTAGTTGCATCCTTAATATCAAGTATATCACCATCTTCAAATTGTCTAGGTGTATGATAATATTCCGGTAATACAACTTCTTTGCTACCAGTAAACCCTCTACCTGTATATGGATAAGATTCAGGAGTTGGATCCCAATTCGGGATTGAAACTTTACTTGGGTCATTTAACCGGTATTCAAACACACCATAATATCTATCGGGTCCTCCAATAGATTGGGAAATTCCATCGACACCATTTGTAACTTTATAGGCCGTATTGTTATAATCCAATCTTGCTCCTTCATAATGATCATGTAAAGTCTTTAATTTTATAGAATCATCTTTAACTGCAATAAAGCCTCTAACACCATTATAATCAGGATCATATAAATATTTATAAATATCTCTTTGTGGAATAGTTTTAGCCATTACCGTCCCTATAGATGGTATGCCTATTTGATTCCTAATTGAAGCTACAATATCTTTTTCTGTTAAATTTAATACTTTATCAGGATGTAATAACTTTATAAAATCATCAACTTCATAACCATTTTCATTCACTACCGTTTTTATCCCATCACTTGTTTTTGAAATTACTTTTGTGGTGGATAAACTATTCTTCAATTTAAACTTGTGATCCACATACTTAGCCGCACCTGCCACACCGCCGATTCCGAGTGCCATCAACAGCCCGTTCTGGCGCTGTTCCTCGGTCAGCTGGTTGCCGAACATGTCTTTGCCGGTGACCGCTTCGCCAAGGCCGTTGGCGGCGAGGAGTCCGTATATGCCGTATTCGGTTTTCTGGAGGAGGCTAAAGCCTTTTGTTGTTTTATAAGCATCGAGCGCGTGGTCCGCTGCGTTGAGTCCTTTGGCGGTTTTGTAGATGGCGCTGCCGCCTTTGATGGCCCGGCCGGCCCAGCCGACGACGGGGATGAATCCAGCGGCTGCCATGGCTCCGGCTGCGATTCGTTCGGCATCGGACAGCTTGCGTCCGGTTACTGGATCGACACCGGTTGAGGCCCTGATGGAATCATAATATCCCGTGAATTCACCTGTAAAGGTTTTTGTCGTATCCCAGGCTTTTTCGTACCATGGACGGTTTTCGAGTTCTTCCATTTCTTGTTCGACTTTCCGGGCTTCGGCTTGCTGCTTTTTGAAGGTCTGATAGTCTTTCATCTGACCGGCGACCTCATCCTTCACTTGATAGACGTCACTATTCTTGAATGCCGATTGGTTGAACGTCACCGGCGAAACGTTGCCGTCCTGTTTTGTGGCATCAAGCAAGGCGCGGAAGAGGCCAACGGCCACATTTTCCTGCCCGACGGACACATCATATTCCTCGACCAATTGCCGGTCGACATCCTCGACCTTTGTCACGGTATCATCCAGCCTTTGTCCGGCCAGCGTGATTTTTTCATTAAAGTCCTTTTGGTCGAACCTATCAAGAGGCAGGATATCGTCAATGCTGTCGAGGATCCTTTGGAGATCGTTCGCTTGTTCATCGACAAGCGACTTCGCTTGGTTGATGCCGTTCGAGACTTCCCCATCTAAAAAGGGAACCTCGACCACCGTATTTCCGGAGAGGTCCGCCTCTTCCAGGCTGGCCGGAATGCCTTCCAAAAAACTGATCTGGGTCGTGAATAGTTCCATCCAGGCGTCCGCCACCTCGATTTGCGCTTCATAGAAGCTTTTGATGGCAGTGGCACCGGCTCCTTGAAACTCGTTGTCCAAGCCGACGATGCCCTGAAATTCCTTTTTCAGGGCCGCGACTTCCTTCTTTAGTTCTTCATATTGCTTGGCGCGCGACTTGGTTGCGGCCGTCAATGTCTTCGCTTCATATATTTTCATCGCATAGGATACCCATGTGAAGACACATGGGCGATGGCTTCATCCTGTTCTTTTAATAAGTCAATGTTGGCACGGGTATCTTCCACATTTTTCTGGACGATTTTGATATATTGCTCGAAGACCTTTTCCAG